>CAMDNC010000059.1 GCA_945902755.1 Flavipsychrobacter stenotrophus | reverse complement strand
ATACCTAAAAGCCTTGCTACTCCACGTGCAATATCTGAATAGGCAGAAAAGTCGGCATAAAGGTATAGATTGAAAAGAGTAACACCCAAAAATAATGTACTACCATTTAGATCTTCATGAGACGCATAACAATAGTTCACTACCTTTTCAACATTGGCAGCAATAACCATTTTTTTGAAAAGACCCCAAAGTATCTCTGCCACTGATTGTTCAATTTGAGCCAATCTTGGAACATTTGTTTTGCTAAATTGAGGTAATACTGATGCCGATGATGCGATAGGACCACATAGTAAATGTGGGAAGAAACTAACATAGGTTGCGTACGTAAGTGCATTTTGCTGGGCAGGTAAACGTTTGCGGTAGACATCGGTAATGTAGCCGATAGATGAGAAAGTGTAATAGCTGATACCCAAGGGTACCAATATGCCCAATGCGCTAGCTTGCCATTGGGCCAAACCTGTGATATTGCCTAATATGAGGGTGCTATATTTGAGATAGGTAAGCCCAAAACCTAAAAGGCAAATACCTGCTATTAGTATTGCTTTCCGTTTAGTTTCCTGCGTTTGCTGGTCAATAAGTATCGCCGAACCATAACCTATCCCTATCATGCAGGCAAGGTAGATAGGGAATGTGTAATGTAAATTGTTGTAGAAATAGTAGCTACCTAATAGAAGTACCAAATTTTGGGCATTACGCCAAGGCTTTACCAGCCAATATGCGGCTAATATAATCGCAAAAAATATTGCAAACTCCTTGGTGTTAAACAGCATAGCGGGCGTGAAAGTAATGCTATTTTAATAAAAAATCGTTAATGTATTATTAACGAAAGCAGGGTGGTTTTAAAAATTAATAAACCTACAATGTCTTAAATGAGTTGAAAAAATTACTCATTTCATTGTTGGTAGAGTAGTTTTTCTTAGCTATCGCAACCAAGTCATATAATTTTCCATTAGCAATACAAATTTTTACGGAAACAAGTGTATTTCCCTTGGGCGCATCATAAAAGAAGGCTCTTCCAGGATACCCATTTAACTCAATTGCTTGAGACTCAATGACATCTACTTCAGAGAAATCATTTTTTCGCATGTCGATTGCTTTGTCTAAAGTAGCATTTAGCTGTATGCTATCCGCTATCGCCGAAGCAGGACAATTGATGTAACTAACTTCAAATAGCTTGAATTTGTCAATGGCTACACTAGATGGTTTCCAGCTAACGAAATGTCTTTCCTGCTTGCCAAAAACTGTTATTTCAGTTTTTTTGGTTTTTTCAACTGGCGAAAACATACCCACAGAAAAGCCACCTTCTGGTATGTTGTGAGTAGTCCATTTATTATTCTTTTCGCCACATGAAAGGATAATGAACGATAAGCAAAGTAAGGAAATAAAGGTACGCATAACTATAGAGGTTGCCCTAAAGGGCTTTGATAACAAATAATGAAAATGCAAGCAAAGTACTAGTTCTATTCGAACATATAAAATCAAGTTAGCCAATCGTTTGTCGGCTAACTTGATTGAAACAAGTGAGTGTTGTTATTTTTGTTTCGGAGTTGTTTTGTTTTCTTTATACCTCTTGTCTGGCGTACCATCTTTCTTGGTGGGGCCGGCTGGAGCAGCTTCTTCTTTTTTGTTTTCTTTATATCTCTTGTCAGGAGTTCCGTCTTTTTTAAGCTTGCCGGCAGGAGCAGGAGTAGCTGTTTGTTCGGGTGCTTTATTTACTTTTTTCTGAGATACTTTAGATTTAGAATCTTGTGCTATTACCATGTTTCCTAACATGAAAATAGAGAAAACTAAGAGAATAATTTTTTTCATACATTGTATATTTGTTCGCTAAGGTACAAAACGAAGAGGAGTTTCAAGTTGATATTTTGTAACTGAGGTGTTAATGATTAATGTTTATTAATCACAATGATATGTTATTGTGACTGTGTAAGTTGTTGTTATTCAATTACATTAGAGTTTTTTTGAGGCCTAGATTGCAAAAGAAGGTATGAATTCAAAAAAACAACGTGGTTGATTAAATGTTTATCACCGTATCATCTATTGTGAGCTATTGCATTACTTTTGCACTCGTTTTGTGAGGTGATTTGGCCCAAAAATTTATCGGATATAATTGTTCATTTTCGGAATTTGATACCAAACGTCGCTACAGTTAATTTAAAGTATTTTGTAGGGTTGGGTAGCTAGCTGCAGCAATATTTTAGAAAGCAGTTACACAAGTAAATTTAGTACCTATCAACATTTATTGCATCAACAAACAAACATGAATAATTTAGGCGTTACAGCCACCAACAAACAAATAATAAAGTTAGCAGCACCCATATCGCTAGCTATTTTGATTCCGCAGTTAAACTATTTTACCAATACCATTTTTCTGGGTATGCTGGGCGAGAAGGAGCTAGGTGTAAACGGAATAACGGGAGTTTTTTTTCTGATACTGTCCATGATAGGTTATGGTTTATCTAGTGGCATACAGATACAAATGGCAAGGCGCGCTGGTGAGGGCGATGAAAAAGGGCTTGCACAATTGCTTGCAAATGGGGTAATGTTGTCGGTATTGTTTTCATTAGGTTTGATGTTAGTTACTTTATGGTTGGTACCACTATTGTTTGGGTTCAGCCTTCAAGATGAAGGTAATTTTGAGTTGAGTGTGAAGTTTATTTACACACGTGTGTGGGGGCTGCCATTTTTGATGCTGACACAGTTATTGTACTCATTTTTTATTTCAATTAATAGATCCAGAATGCTTATTTATGGGTCATTAGCGGCAACTCTTGTCAATATTCTGCTTGACTATTTACTTATATTTGGTAAGGGTGGAATGCCCGCAATGGGTTTTGATGGGGCAGCGATAGCCTCAGTTTTGGCTGAAGTATCGGGATGTCTGGTGATGTTGGCGGTTTTCTTTGCACAACGACTACATTATAAGTATCCTTTATTCCAGTTTCGTCACTTTGACATTGATCTTTCGCAGCGTTCGCTGAAGGTAGCAGCGCCCCTTATTGTGCAGTTTATGTTTAGTATAGGTGGGTGGTTGGTTTTTTTCTTTTTTATTGAACATTTAGGTGCACAGTCATTAGCGGCTTCGCAAGTATTGCGCAATATTTTTGGGATAGTAAGTGTGGGTACCTGGGCGCTCGCTACCACCTGCAATACAATGGTAAGTAATGTGATAGGGCAGGGTAGACAAGCAGACGTAATTAAAGTGATAACCAAGATTGCCAAATTGAGTTTTGTATACGCTGCTTTGGTATGTGTGCTGATGCTGATTTTTGCACAAGAATTTTTGTCTGTTTACACCAATGACCAGTCGCTCATACTTTTTTCTATTCCTAGTTTGCGGGTGATAATTATTGCAACCCTTGTTATGTCATTGTCGACAGTAATTTTCAATGGAGTAGTGGGTACTGGCAACACTTTGGTCAACCTAACAATGGAGGTGACCTGTGTGTCGTTATACTTAGTGTACTGTTACTATGTTATCAACATAAAACAAAGTGAATTGTATTTGTGTTGGGGCTCAGAATTTGTGTACTGGACAACATTACTTGTAGGTTCTGTGCTGTACTTGAAAACTGGGAAATGGAAGGGTAAAAAAATATAGATTGTCAGTTTATTTTAGTCTTCCATTCGGCAATTTGTTCTTTGATTTCTGCAGCGTTTATACCGTTATGTGTTTCTTCATATACACACTCGCTTTTTACTATCATTAGAACTTGTGGGGACTCATGATAGACTTTATAATCATGGGCAATTTTATCTGAAATATTTCGGTTTTTTAGTAAATCGAGGTAATAGAATTTTGCTTCTTTATCCAGGTCTGATTTCTCCAGACGGTTCAGTGCCATGCTGCTTATAGAGCAGCGAGTGCTGTGTTTAAAAATAAACACAGGCGCTGTGGTGCTATCTTCATTTATTTCCTTTAGCTGTTCTTCGTTGTTCAGTTGAATCCAGTTCATTGTGTTAGTTTGAAATTGAAGTAAAATAAATGCTATAATGGTTTGTGAGCTTCAATAGCATATACAAGCGGGATTAGATTTTGCATGCCAATAACCTGAAATTGACCGGGTGCAACTTCTGTCATATTCCCAAAACAATTTTGTTCGGAGTAATTGTATTCACGTAACTGTGTAATGCGTAAACCTGCATCAATTAATGCTTGAACGACATCGGATAGTGAGTGATTCCAAGTAAGTGATTTGAGGTTTATATCTGCATCTCTGTCTGCATAGGTTCCTTGTTCGGTTTCTTCAATGACTCCGGTGTTAAAATAGGCATATTTGATAGCGGTAAAATCATCATCAAACATCATTGCAAGAGGGTGTGTTTCTACGAACACAAATCTGCCTCCGGGCTTGATGCAACTGGCTACACTATTTGCCCATTTTTTGATGTCAGGTAGCCATACAATTGTGCCATAAGATGCGTACACAATATCGAACTGATGGTAAAGTGATGTGGGTAAACTGTACACATCGGCTAATATAAAATTTGCACTCAACGCAAGTTTATTATTCAGCCTTTTTGCCTCAGTGATTGCGGCCGATGAAAAGTCAACTCCAGTAACGATTGCTCCCATTCGGGCCATGGATAAAGTGTCTTGACCAAAGTGGCATTGGAGATGCAAAATGGTGTTGTTTTTAACGTCGCCTAAAAGATTTTTTTCAATTTCTTTGAGTGAATTTTTACCGGCTACAAAACTATCATTGTCATAAAAAGCAGACGCTGTGTGGTGAGGTGTTTTTTTGTCCCAAAGTAGACTATTGACCTCAATATAATTATCGGAATTGTTCATGGGTTGGTGTGTAATAGTGCCTGTAAAACAAAGGGAGAGTTAGTGTTGAAAAAGGAAGATTACAACGGTGAATTTTCCTACTTCTTTACTATAAGTTACTTCCATTGTAACATGCGGAGGCAACTGGTCTACATGAGTATCTTCTTTCACTTTTTTCATAAACACTACCTTTTTGTAATCGCTTAGCCCAGCTATGAAATTTTCTTGGTAAGAGATGTCATACCCTTGTACAGATAGGCACTCGGATAGTTTCTTTTTGTACTCCTCGTAGATTGGTTTTATTTCTTCTCTGTTCGTAGTTTGTAATACAGCACTTTCGTAGAAGAAGCCCATTGAGTTTACAATTCTGTAACCTATCGAGCCAGGTAATTTAACGGTGCTAGCCCACATAGTAGCAGTTGCATTCATTTCCATCATCTGACCCTGAATGTTTTTGAATTTGCTTTCAGACTCTTTGAGTAAAGTATTTACAACGTCACAAAAGCCGCCAGATTGTGCTTTTGAGGCAACATTACCGAAAGTTGCAAAAAGGAGAATAAGCAAGAGTGATTTTATGTTCATACTGCAATTTAAGTAGAATAGTGTTTTGAAAATTTCTGTCAGCGTGTTTTATCAAATTATTGTGGTTTGAACGTTTATATCTCAGTAAGGTGTTGGGATGATGGTTTCAATAGCGACATTCGTGGGACGGATATTTTTGGTTTATTGATAAACCACAAGAACTACCGTGTCGGACTTTGTTCGTTCTTTGATCCAATTTCGTAACTTATCAGTTTCGGACTTTGAAATGTTTTTTATGAATTTTCCTGTAAACAATGTCACAGTGTCGTTTGCAGTTGTATCAGTGCGGAATAGTACTGTTTGCTGAATACTATAGCTGATTAGAGAGGGTTGCAGCGCCTTGAGTTCCGCTTTAATATCTGGTATTAATTTTTGTATTTTATTGAGTTTATACTTTATAGAATCTGATGTTTTGTTCATCACGTATATTTCCTCCAATACACTAGCTTTTATTTTTGACATGTCTATTTTTTCAGTTGCATTTAGTCCTTGGTTTATTACTAAGCACTGTGTATCGAGGTTGTAAGAAGGTAATTTGTTTTTTATAGTGTTGATTACAGAGTCTGGCAACGTTTCGCCGATAAGTAATAAGTCGATGGTTTGTTTGTTATCATATTGGATATTTCTAGTAATTACTTGGGTTTTGTTGAAATTGAATTCTTGAATGATGAAGTTTTTAGCGTTTTTCTCGAAGATACTTTTTTGCACTATTCTATAAGCTAGGTAAATGCTAGGGATAATGGTGATAACCACTATTGCTAAAATAGATTGTGATACTCTCTTTTGTTGTGCAGGTGCAGCAAAATATACGTTTTTAAAACCCAGTTGTTTGACAATAACAAATGTTGCTAGGCAAATAAATAGACTATTGATGAAAAACAAATAAGCTGCTCCTAAGAAATAATATATTTGTCCAGTAGCTAGTCCATATCCTGCTGTGCATAAAGGGGGCATAAGCGCTGTTGCTATTGCTACACCAGGTATTACATTGCTTTTCTCTTTTCGAGTGGCTGCAACTATGCCAGCAAGTCCGCCAAGGATGGCTATAAACACATCCCAAAGTGAAGGTGTGGTGCGTGCTAACAGTTCTGAGCTAGCGTCATGCAAGGGAGTGATACGAAAATAAAGAGCAGAAGTGGCTACACTGAATAATGTAGCAATTGCTAAGTTTTTTGCGGCTTTTTTGAGTAGGTCAAAGTCATTGATACCTACTGCCAGTCCAATGCCCATAATAGGTCCCATTAGAGGCGATATTAGCATAGCTCCAATTATTACCGCTGTAGAGTTGACGTTGAGACCAATGGATGCTATAAAAACGGCGAAAATAAGTGTCCATAAGTTGGTACCCATGAATTGTACGTCCCTTTTTATACGATCTATTATTACATCGTCATCATCTTTGTCGTCGTTGAGCGAAAACCTTACAGATAGGAAGTTTCGGAATTTATGATACAGGTTATTCATCTTTTCTTATTGTGTTAGTTTTGCAATTTTACCCACTGTAAGTCCTTGGACGACTATCGAAAAAATTACTATGATGTAGGTTATAGAAACTAGTTCGTTACGATACATTTGTTCTGGTAGTGACAACGCAAGGGCTACCGAAATACCTCCCCTTAGCCCGCCCCATGTAAGCATAGTGACGACATTTTTTTCGAAAGGAATAAACCTTTTTAAAATTGTAATTGGTATGAAGACCGAAATCCATCGGGCGACTAAAACAATGAGTATACAAACAAGACCAATGAAGAGTATCTTATTGTCAAATTTGACTACCAACATCTCTAGTCCGATAAGGAGGAAAAGTACTGCGTTGAGTATTTCATCTGTTAGTTCCCAAAATTTGCCCAAGTAGTCTCTAGTCACATCAGACATACCCTCTTCTTTGCCCTTATTGCCAGTGATGATACCAGCAATAACCATGGCTAATGGGCCCGATACGTGCAATGCATTGGCTAGGGTATACCCACCCATAACAATAGCTAGAGTTATGAGTACCTCAACCTGATAATTGTCAATTGATTTGAGCATGTAGAAACCTAAATACCCTAACAAGACCCCAAATATTAGTCCGCCACCAGCCTC
This sequence comes from Flavipsychrobacter stenotrophus, assembly GCA_945902755.1. Lineage (GTDB taxonomy): Bacteria > Bacteroidota > Bacteroidia > Chitinophagales > Chitinophagaceae > Nemorincola > Nemorincola stenotropha_A. The sequence continues at coordinate 11,979 of CAMDNC010000059.1, read as the reverse complement.
TTTTACAAAAAGTAATGTTATATCACCAGCAGAGATATTGTCGATTCCTGTTTTACTAATCTCCAGTAATGCAAGAAAAATTACTACGCCTACACCGTCGTTGAAAAGTGATTCTCCAGTGATTTTCATTTCAAGTGATTGCGGAATGTTGGCTTGCTTTAGTATGCCCAAGACTGCGATAGGGTCGGTAGGGGATATGAGAGCCCCAAATAAAAGACAATAAATTAAATTAATACCATGCCCAAATGCTTGTAGGAGGTAATAAAGCATTGTGCCAACAATCAAAGTAGAAAGTATAGTGCCAATTGTGGCCAATGCTATGACTGGGAGTCTCTCTTTTTTGAGCCTATCGGCATTTACATGTATTGCGCCAGCAAAAAGCAAAAAGCTCAGCATTATATTGATGAGTAGATCGTAAAAGTCTAAACTCTTCACGACTGCGTTAATGGATAATGTGAGTTCAGGGTTGAATATACCCAATGCCACAATGCATAGTGAACTAATCAGCGAAATTAGCATGATGCCAATAGTGGAAGGCAGTTTTAGGAATCTGTAGTTCACGTATGCAAATATTGCAGCGAGCGAAACTACTATTGTGATAATGCTGTAGAGGTTCATTTAGAGTTTAGTTTTTGTAACTGGAATATATGGCAGACTAAATGTATGGATGCGAGTGAGAAAACAAGTTTAAAGTTACTTTGATCGACATTTAGATGTTAGCTAAGGTAAGGTTTTAGTCTTTTAAAATTCATCAGTATTGTTGTTTCTTTGTTGTTAAACTAGGGTTGATGATATTTGATGATGAGTATTTTATGAGGCAGGCGCTAAGAGAAGCACAGCTAGCATATGAAGCAGATGAAGTGCCCGTGGGTGCCGTGGTGGTGTGGGATAATAAGATAATATCGAGAGGTCATAATCAGGTAGAGCAGTTAAATGACAGTACCGCACATGCCGAAATGATAGCACTGACCGCGGCGTTTAATGGAATAGGTAGTAAGTATCTGCCAGATGCTACGCTTTATGTAACGGTAGAGCCATGTTTGATGTGCTCAGGGGCAATTTACTGGGCGAAATTGAACAGAATAGTATATGGTGCGGCTGATGCCAAAAACGGTTATAGCAGGATAACAGGAGAAAATTCTCCTTTCCATCCTAGGGCAGAGTTGGTGACGGGTATTCTGGCTGATGAATGTGCAGCACTTATGAAAAGCTTTTTTGCATCGAAACGCAAATAGATTCCGAACACTAGTTGTTGTGCCACTGCAGTGTTAGCAGCATGTGCTGAATATCTTTTAGTAAAAAGTCGGTAACAGGTTGGAGCGAATCGGCGTTTGGCGTTACATCAAAATACAAGGCGCCTCTGATGAAATGTTTGACAGAATCGGTAGCTGCAAATTGGTAGCGAGACGCTGTATTGCCCCCCACTGTGTACAACATACCAGTGACACCATAATCGTTTACAAAGCCTACTGGGTCGATGTAGTCTGCCTTTTCGTGATGGAAGTATGAGAGGCCCCAAGCATCGTCCATCAGTTTGTGTAAAGGTTGTTGTTCTGATATCTCTTTATAGGTGATGTTAAAAATAGCTTCCATGCCATGGACATGAATATTAATCCAGTATTTGTTGTCTTGTTCTCCTTTGAACATGGTGTCGCGGGACACGGTACTGTTGGCCGGATATTCGAAGCTAAAGGGAAAGCCTGGGTAAGCAAATTGGAGATACTGATGGGTAGCTGGCGTATCTAACCTATAGTATCCTGCCGGCTTAGGGTGAAAAGCATGAGGTCTACAGGCAACAAAAACTGATACTACTAATGAAAAAATGAATAAGCGCAACATAGATCGTAAAGGTATAAAATATGCTTTGAAAACTTTGCCGTTTAAGCAAGCAATAAGTGATAGACGCAACCTAGTAAACAATGTATATAGCTGTGCTAGTGAAATAAAGGCTGTGCACTATCGATGCAACTCAGAATCGCGTAATAAATATACGAAGTGCATGCAGGATATATTCCGTTAAATTGACTTAATTTCGCAGACCATTTTAACCAAACCGAACAATATAAAAAAATTATTATGTCAGACCAGAACATCCCGAATCCGGAACAACAATTAAACATCGAATTGTCAGAAGAAATGGCAGATGGTGAGTATGCCAATCTCGCAATCATTACACATTCTTTTGCTGAGTTTGTGATTGATTTTGTAAACGTAATGCCTAATGTGCCAAAGGCAAAAGTGAAATCGCGTATTGTGATGACACCACAACATGCTAAGCGCCTGATGCGTGCATTGATAGACAATGTGAAGCGTTTTGAAGCTCAGCATGGCAACATCAAAGATCAGGAGACGCCAGCCATGCCATTTAATTTTGGCGTGCCACCAGCGCAAGCTTAATATTGTAAGGAAAAAGAAGAAACAGTGTGTACCCTGTGCCGCGATGCATAAGTACACACTGTTTTGGTATAGATAGGATACGTTTGAGTGCAGAATAGAGTTTGGTGAGAGTAAAATGCAGCGCCGACTTAAAATTGTTAACAACTAAATATTTTCATAGTATGAATGATAAGATTTTAATACTCGACTTTGGGTCGCAGTTTACACAACTTATAGCTCGCCGTGTGCGGGAGCTGAATGTATATTGCGAGATACAGCCGTGTACGAAACCTATTGTTTATGATGAAACTATGAAGGGTATAATTCTATCTGGTAGTCCATTTTCGGTGAATGACCCTAATGCACCAACGCCCGATATAGCGGCGATGGCTGCAAAACTACCACTACTAGCAGTGTGTTACGGAGCACAGCTATTGGCTAAACAGTCTGGGGGCGAGGTAGGTAAATCTACGCATCGGGAGTATGGAAGGGCGCACTTGCAAGATGTAGTAGCTGATCCTCTTTTTGCTACGATAGCTAGCGGCTCGCAGGTGTGGATGAGTCATAGCGACACTATTAAAGATTTGCCTTATGATTTTTCTGTGATAGCTCGTACTGAAAGCATACCCGTGGCAGCATTTAAGGCCAGCGCGCAATATGCCCCCAACCCTGTGTATGCTATTCAGTTTCACCCTGAGGTGACGCACAGTACTGATGGCGGACAATTACTTAAGAATTTTGTAGTAGATATATGTGGTGCCCGTCAGGACTGGACACCGGCTGCATTTATACATGAAACGGTAGAAAAGATAAAGGCGCAGGCTGGCGATAAAAAAGTGGTAATGGCGCTGAGTGGTGGTGTAGACTCTACTGTGGCTGCAACATTGATACACAAGGCAATAGGAGATAATTTGTATTGCATATTTGTGGATAATGGTTTGCTGCGTAAAGGCGAATTTCAGCAGGTGTTGGATGGCTACAAACACTTGGGGCTGAACACCAAAGGTATAGACGCGCGTAAAAAGTTTTATGACGAGCTAAGTGGTGTTTCTGACCCAGAAAAGAAAAGGAAAATAATTGGCAAGGGTTTCATAGATGTGTTTCATGAAGAGGCACAGAAATTGACAGATGTTAGTTTTTTGGGTCAGGGTACAATATATCCAGATGTGATAGAATCTATGTCGGTACATGGTGGGCCATCTGCCACTATAAAGTCGCACCACAATGTGGGTGGATTGCCAGAGATTATGCATTTATCGCTGATAGAGCCACTAAGAGCATTATTCAAGGATGAAGTACGAAAAGTGGGTAGGGAGCTGGGAATAGATGATATTTTCATAGGTCGTCATCCGTTTCCTGGTCCTGGATTGGGTATCAGGATACTGGGAGAGGTAAGTGAAGAGAAAGTGCTCATGCTACAGGAGGCAGATGCTATATATATACAGCACCTAAGAGATAGTGGGATGTATAAAGAAGTATGGCAGGCAGGTGCAATATTGCTGCCCGTGCAGAGTGTGGGGGTAATGGGCGATGAACGTACGTATGAGTTTACATGTGCATTGCGTGCAGTGACTAGTGTAGATGGTATGACAGCGGACTGGGCTCATTTACCTTATGACTTGCTAGCACGGATATCAAATGACATTATTAACCGAGTGAGAGGAATAAACAGAGTGGTATATGATATCAGCAGTAAGCCACCTGCAACTATAGAGTGGGAATAGAAGTGGAGAACTACTTAAGTAAGTAAATTGTAAAAATGTGTCCTGTATGGGGCGCATTTTTTGTTTTAAAGGATATTTTACAACCGCAAAATAGCTTTACGATTTTGTGGAAAATGAAGAGAATGCATTTTTCATTTAAAAAAATAATTTATTAACAGATATGTAATGTGGTGTCGGGGTTGTGTAAAATCTTGTATTTTTTGTGGATTGTGGAGAAATTATTTTGTTAAAATTGCAACCATTTACTTATTTTTATCACAGTAACGTAGCTTTTAGTTAATAATCACATAGCATTTCAACCATGAAATGCACTGTGGTATTGGCTTTCAGCTACATTTAAGTTGTGTATTTCAAATTGTACAATGTTCAAAATTTACAAATACAGTGTTATGAAAAGAGCGTTACTTGTATTATTAGTGGTTTGTTTGGGATTTGCAGGGTATGGACAAACAGCCGCCAGTTACATTTTTTCTCAAACAACTACAACCTACACCACTCTATCAGGTGAGACCGTCCTTCATACCTTCTGGGACGATGCGTCTACAGGTGGGATACCGATAGGTTTTACCTTTAAGTATTGTGGCGTTAACTACACAGAAGTAGGCATGAACTGTAACGGATGGTTGCAATTCGGTTCTGCATCTCCCGGTAGTTCTTATACCCCACTTTCATCTGGTACGCTACGTGTGTCTGGTATGGGTCAGGATTTGTGGTATAATGGTGTAAGTACTCCTCAAAACATTGGAAGAATGACCATAGGTACTGCACCTAACAGAATATTTGTGTTGCAGTGGCAAAATGCTTGTCGTTATGCATCGTCAACCACAGGTCCGATTAATTTTCAGATAAGGCTACATGAAACCACTAATATGGTGGAAATTGTATACGGGAACACATCGTCTTCGTCTACGGCTACGAATGTATACCAAGTTGGTATAGTAGGTGCAACAGGGGCAGATTTTAATAACAGGACTACAACATCAGATTGGTCTGCAACCACTGCTGGTTCATCAAATACAGCAACCTGTAGCCGTAACAATACGATTACTCCATCTAATGGTTTGACCTTCCGTTGGACTCCACCTCCATCAGTTATTCCAACTCCGACATCATTGGCATTTGGTAGTGTGACAACTGGTACTAACTCATCTGCACAGACCTTTTCACTTACGGGCGAGAATTTGAATCCGACCTCTGGTAATATTACAGTAACTGCTCCTACAAATTTTGAAGTTTCGAGCAACGGTACTACTTGGGTGACATCTTATAACATTTCTTACACTGCTGGCTCTTTTGCTGCAACAACTGTGTATGTAAGATTTAATCCTACTGCTTCTACTACTTACACAGGTAACGTTACTATGACTGGTGGTGGATTGTTGGCAACTGTCAATGTACCTGTAAGTGGTACTGGTGCGTCAGCTTGTTCGGGAACACCTACTGCTGGCACTGCTACAACATCGCTCGCAGCTGCTGGTTCTGCTACTCCTGTTACACTTAACTTGACAGGTACGACAGTATCTGGTGGGCTTTCCTTTCAGTGGCAATCGTCGCTAGATGGCTCGACAGGATGGTCGAACATCACTGGTGCAACTACGATGATGTATACAATGCCTGGTGTGACCGCTACCAGATACTATAGATGTATTGTGACCTGTGTCAGTTCTACTTTTTCATCTACTTCTTCTAGTGTGTTGATTACGTATTTTGCACCGTCATCTTGTACACCAACGTTTCTTTACGAATGTTCTGTATATCCAATGAATACTAGTATAGCTTCATTGGTAGGTGCGGCTGGAGCAATTACTGACCCATCTACAACATGTGCTACTAACTATACGGATCTTACGGCTTCTTCATCTGTATCGTTGGTAATTGGGAATACGTATAATGTTACAGTTAACACATCTCCTATTTATGCTACAACGTTTAGAGTTCAGATGTGGATTGATTTTAGCGGAGATGGTATTTTTACTACCGACGAATCCGTAGGTGGAACGAATGTTGTTACAGGCCCCACGATGGTTATTCCGATCACAATACCATCTACTGCTAGTGTGACTCCGGGTACGTTCAGAATGAGGATAGTAGGTGTGTATAGTTCTCCGTCGTTTCCGTCTATTCCACCGTGTCCAACAACGGCAGTTAACTATGGTAATGTGAGAGACTACTCTGTAACGTTACTGCCCCCCCCGCCTGCTATAACTAATAGCCCAGCATCTATTGACTTTGGTTATGTAGGGGTGAGTACTACGTCAGCTACACGTGTATTTACTGTTAATGCTACCTACATGACATCTACACCACTAACAGTAAGTACTGGATCGAGCAACTTCCAGTTTTCTTTTAATGGTACTACTTGGTTTTCTACACCACAGTCTTATTCATTTACATTGCCAGGCTTTACAGCAGTGCCATTGTATGTTAGATTTTTACCAACAGCTGTAGGGTCTTATACATCACAGATTACCATATCTGGTGGTGGGTTGACTACTACTCGAATACTTCCGGTTGTGGGTGAGGGTGTGAATCCATGTACTGGTACGCCAACTGCAGGTACGGCATCTGTCATTCCAATGGCAGGCGGAGCCACTACTCCTTTTACTTTGTCTGTTGTTGGTTATTCTTCTTCATCAGGACTTACCTTCCAATGGCAGTCTTCTCCAACTGGCACAGGTAGCTGGACAAACATCACTGGTGCTACTAATGTTACCTATAGCTTTACAGGTATCACCACTACCACCTATTATAGGTGTAATGTAACTTGTACTCCAAGCAGTACAACATCTTCAACGAATGTGGTTTCTGCTGGTTTATTTGTAGCTTCATCTTGTACGCCAACTTTTGCTTTTGATTGTCCTGTTTATCCAATGAACACCAGTATAGCATCATTGGTAGGCGTAAGTAGCGCTATAACAGACCCATCTACAACCTGTACATCAAATTATTCAGATCTTACTGGTTCACAGTCTGTTACATTATACAACGGGACGACGTATAATGTGACTGTAAATACCTCTCCGGTATATTTTAACACATTTAAGGTGCAAATGTGGATAGATTTTGATAACAATGGTACATTCAGTACTGGGGAGTCTGTTGGTGGAACTAATACAATCACATCTGCAACACAGGTTATACCAATAACAATACCATCGGGTATAACACCTGGTACGTTCAGGTTGAGGATAGTAGGTGTGTATTCATCTCCAACATTCCCTTCTATACCACCATGTCCGACTACTGCTGTTAGCTATGGTAATGTAAGGGATTATACTGTGACATTACTTAACCCACCTGCGTGTGCTACACCTCCTGGTCAGCCTTTTGCATTGTCATTGAGTTCCACATTATTTACTATTAGTGGTTCATTTATTGCTGCAGCGTCACCATTGGCTGACAAATATTTGGTGATACGTACAACATCTAGTACACCTCCAACAGCACCGTCAGATGGCGTTGAATATGCAGAAGGTGCATCAGCGTTAGGAGGAGTAGTAGTGTCATACGGTCCATCTACCTCATTTACAGTTACTGGTCTTCCTGACAATACACCCTATTGGTTTTGGGTTTATTCGGTAAACTCTATGTGTACTGGCGGTCCTAAATATAGAACAACATCGCCCCTTACTGCTAACATAAGTACGCAAGCGTGTGCGATAAGTGGTACAAGGACTGTAGGTCCAACTGGTGATTATACTACCATTTCAAGCGCTGTAACTGCAATTAATGCTTTGGGTATGGCTGGGAATGTGATTTTGGAAATTCAGCCAAGCTATACAGGGGAAACTTATCCAATTAATATTGGAAATATTCAGTGTTCAGGGCCAGGGAGGCGTTTGACAATCAGACCTCAGGCAGCACTGACGATTACGGCCAACGTATCAAGTCCAATCATTAGTATGAATGGAGCTCGGTACGTTACGATAGATGGAAGGGTAGGATCGACAGGTTCGACTAGCGCACTGACAATAATTAATAACAGTGTATCGTCTACATCAAACACTTGTGCAATCCAATTTGTAAATGATGCATCTGATAATATTTTGAAATTTGTTAACCTCAGAGGTGCTAATACAAGCACAGTAGGCGGCGTCGTTTATTTTGGGACAACGTCGGGTACTACAGGTAGTGATAACAACTTGATAGACAGTTGTGATATCAGAGATGCAACGGGTGGTTTACCTTACAACTGTGTCTATGCAACAGGTACTTCTGGTAAAGAGAATAGCGGTAATACTATATCTAACTGTAACATAGCAAACTTCTATGCATCATTTACGCAAAACTGCGGTATCTATATTGCCTTTGGTAATAAAGAGTGGAACATAACTGGAAATAGAATCTTTCAGACTGCAACCAGAACTTACAGTAGTTCTCAGATAATTAGAGGAATATGGATTAATAATACAACTTCTGGTAATGGGTTTAATATCAATAATAATATCATTGGTCATAGCTCTGAGGCTGGAACTGGAGTGATGGATTTGTCGACAACAAGTTCTACCTCTTTCAGGGCTATAACATACTCAGGAGCAGCTGCAGATCCTATTTCGAATATACAGGGTAATGTAATTCGTTCTATCAGTATGAATGGTACCTCTGGTATTATGTATGGTATTGAGATAACTGCTGGCAAAGTAAATATTGGAACTACTACCGGAAATACTATTGGAGCTACAACTGGTAATGGTTCTATCACTAGAACAATCAGTTCGAATGGTACAATTGCTTTCAGAGGTATTACCACCTTTGCATCCCTGCCTGGAGTAGTTAATATATCCAACAACACTATAGGTTCTATTACATTACAGGGCAGCTCTACGTCCGTTGGTGCTGGCTTTTATGGAATTGAGGCGACCGGTACTGCAAGTACTACTATTACCAATAACTTAATTGGAAGTCTTACTACAGCTAATAGTATACAATCGTCGACAGTATCTTCTGGTACACAAACGATGTATGGTATCTATTCTACAATATCTAATTCTACCTATACACCCCCATTATTTGAAAACAACACTATTGCAAATATTACTCAGGCAGGTACAGGTACATTTAGTTATAATGTGGGTATTATTTATATCGGCTCTGCAAATGGTACAATTAGGAATAACACAATAAGAAATCTGATTGCTAATAACACCAATACTACTTTTGGTGGAATTGTAGGTACTGCAGGTATATGTTATTATGGTAATACTTTACCTTATGCAACTATAACAGGAAATAGTATCTACAATATAGACAACATAAACACTACTACAAGTGCTACAAACGTTATAGGTATCAGCACTACAAATGCGAGAGATCCATATATTGCCAATAATAGGATTTATGATTTGCGTTGTGCTAGTACGGGTACAACTACTACCAATCCACAGAAAGTAATAGGTATACATATTCAGTCACCTACTGTTTCTGGTACTAGTACTACAGGTACTAATGTGGTAAACAATATGATTTCGTTGGGTATGGGTCAATCTTCTAATACTTCTTTTACAGGTATCATGAATAGCTCGACATATTCATTGCCTTTAAGGATTTATAACAACTCTGTACATATTGGTGGCACTGTAAGTTCTGGTGATTTGCGTACTGCATGTTTCCTGAGAGGTAACTATGGTAGCTCCTATTCTACTACAGTTGACATTAAGAATAATATATTTAATAACACACGAAATGGCGGTAGTGGTAAACATTATGCAATAGCGGATGCTATAGGTACTTTTGGAACAAGTTCGGGATGGCCTGCAGGTGCATCTAACTTTAATATTCTTAATTCAGCTAATGCTAGTACTGTTGCATTTTGGAGCTTTTCAGACATGACAATAGCATCTTGGCGGTCTTCAACATCCTGTGATGTAAGTTCTTACTCTGGCACTACTGTTACATTTGCTAATGCTACAAACGGTGACCTGCATATAAACATGGGTACTACCCCTAATGATATAGAATCTCATGGTACGGTAATAGCCGCTTATGATAGAGATTATGACAATGATGTTAGACCTGGTCCGGTAGGATCTACCAATGGTGGTGGTTTTGGTTATGACATAGGTGCAGATGAATTTGATGGTACACCTAATAATAACACACCTCCAGTAATTACTTATACCAATAATGGTTGTGGTACAAATACTAACAGAACATTTACGGTTAATATAGCTGACCCTGGTGGTGTACCAACAACAGGCTCTTTGGTACCAAGAGTTTATTTCCGTAACGGTGCTGGTACATGGTATAGTGCTCCTGGTACACTTTCGTCTGGTACAGCTACAAATGGTGTATGGACGTTCACGATTACTGCTGCGACAATGGGTGGTTTAAGTGCAGCTAACATTGTTTCTTATTACATATTGGCACAAGATAATGGTGCAAATGTAGGTTCTAACACTAATACGGGCTTGGTAGCCTCTAACGTAAATAGTGTATCTACGCATCCTACCAATCCAAGTACTTATCAGGTTGGTCTTACTGGCACTTACACGGTGGGTAGTGGTGGTAACTTCTCTACCATCACTGCTGCGGCGTCAGCTTACAACAGTCAATGTTTGAATGGTCCGGTTGTGTATGAATTGATTACCCCTACCTATCCTAGTGAATCTTTCCCAATTACATTTAATAATAATGCATTTGCTAGTGCAACTAATACTCTTACGATCAGGCCTGCAGCGTCAATTAACGCTACAGTAACTGGTCCTAATACAACTAGTGCAATGTTCAAACTATTGAATGCACGGTTTATTAATTTTGATGGTATAAATGCAGGTGGCAGAAGTTTGACCCTTAACAGTACTTCTACTTCTACTTTTGCTAACATATGGTTGGCAAGTACCAGTGGTACTGGTCCAGGATGTAGGAATATTTCTCTGAAAAATATGAACATCGTGGGTGGTTCTAACACGACAACCAACTATGGTATATTGGCTGGTATGGACAATGGTACTTTCCCAACAACTTCTACAGGTCAGGATAATGATACGGTTACTATAGAAGGGAACAACTTCAGCAGAAACTTCTATTGTATATTTGCCAGTGGTACAGCGTCAGCTGCTTCTGCAGGCGGATTGGATAGGTGGATTATTAATAACAACACTTTTGGACCTGCTACCTACAATGCATCGACTGTAAATGGTTATAGGGATATCATGTTAACGAATATGGTTGACCCTATTATTTCAAATAATACGTTCCGCAATCTGGGTATAACAACCTCAAGTAACTCAGTTGCAGGTGTTTATCTGAGTAGTGGTGTACGTGCAGCGGTAGTAACTAATAACCTTTTTGAAAACATTACTTCCAATTCTTTTTCAACAGGTACATCGGCAAATACCGCCATATATTTCGGCTCTACATGTTTGGATGGTGTTATAACGAAAAATACTATCAGAAATATATCTAACTCTTATCCATCATCTGGAGGTGGGGCAAGGGGTATCATTCTGACAATTTTTAATACTTTTTCAAATACGCTCATAGCCAACAACCTAATTTCTGATATAAAATGTTTTTCACAAACCTTTGTTTCAGCGTTCCCAATTGGTATAGCTATTGAAAGTGGTACTGGTCTTGTAAGAGTATATCATAACACAGTACATTTAAACAGCAGCTATGCTGGTTGGAATTCTAATACTGGTTCCGCTTGTTTTTATACTAACTCTTCGAGTGGCAACTTAGACGTAAGGAACAATATATTTGTTAATCAATATGACAATACTACCTCAGGTTCTGATAAGGGTTGGGCGTTTTACACTACGACAGGCATAACTAGTTTCAGCAACTTGGATTACAACAACTATTTCGCTAGCGGATCAAATGTACTTGCATTCACGTCAGCAGACCGGGCTACTTTATCTGAATTGCGGACATTATATGG
>CAMDNC010000058.1 GCA_945902755.1 Flavipsychrobacter stenotrophus | reverse complement strand
GTGCGCCCAATGGTCAGCATTTGCAGGACCATTAAAACCCGGTTTTGACCCCGACGAATATATCGAAACCCTACAACGATGCTCCGGGCATATGAACAGGGTGTTGTTTCCTAAAACCGCCCCCAAACTGCAGTATACTCGGTTATACCTTTCGCCCGAAATGGGGATGCACAACCAGTGGAGCCTCTGGCGCAGTGCCGATGGGGCTACCATAGCCATCAATCTCAGAGGTACAGTATCCGCCACTGACAATGGCATGGAAAATATATTTGCAGCCATGATACCTGCTACCGGTACGCTGAAAATGAGCGATACAGGTGAGTTTCACTACCAGTTTGCCAGCCATCCTAGTGCTATGGTACATGCTGGCTGGTCTATAGGTATTTGCAGCATGATACCCGATATTGTAGCTCATATTCGCGAGCAGTATGCTGTGGGTGTGCGTCAGGTAGTGATAGTGGGGCACAGTCAGGGCGGGGCACTGGCTTTTCTTCTCAGGGCATATTTGCACTATCAGGTGGCGGCAGGTACGCTGCCGTCTGACATTGTTTTCAAGACCTATTGTAGTGCAGCACCCAAGCCCGGCAATTTGTATTTTTCATACGACTATGCAGCAATCAACCGCGATGGCTGGGCTTTTTCTGTGGTTAGTTCGCTCGACTGGGTGCCGGAGATGCCCTTTAGTGTGCAGCGATACGCTGATGTCAATACCGTAAACCCATTTACTTGGGATAAGTCGATACTCAAAAAGCAAAAGTTTTTTGTACGCCTCGCGCTCAATCATGTGTATAAACGTACCAATAGGGCTACACGCAAGGCACAGCGCAGGTTTGAGCATTACTTGGGCAAAACCACCTGGAAGTTTCTCCGCAAGTATATGCCCGGTGCCGAAAAGCCAAAATTTACGCACAGCTTCAACTATATGCCAGCCGGTACACTTGTGGTGCTTACCCCCGATGAGGCTTATTACAAGCAGTTTGCAGCCAAGCCCAATCATATATTTATGCACCACTTCTTTGAGCAGTACTACTTCTTAGTGAGGCATATTTATAAAAAGGAGGGGGTGTAGGGGGGTAATGTAGTAGGGGGGCTCAGGGTAGGTGATAGGCTTTTATGGTATCTTCTATGTCTTCTTTAATAAACTCCCAATATTTCCCTCTAAGGCACATTGGTTCAAGATCATTTTCGGCAATACTAAAATCAGTCAATTTTTGAATTATCAGCTTTCTATCATGACCGTATTCATATCGCATTTCATGAAGATGTAGCATTTTTTCAATTGAGTATTTTGGTAGTAATTCATGTATGTCCCAGAAATCTTTTTTACGACCACCTCTTTGAATGACATCTATTTTCATTGCTATTATCTCTTCTACAGTAGCTAGCCGGATATCGTCGATCACTAAAGGTGGCTGTATAAAAGTGTCTGTGTAATAGACATCTAACTTAATAGAATTTTCTTTGTCCGTACCGATAGTAAAAGACATTCCAAATGACGGGTTATCAACATTGAAATGATCAACATAATTGAAATTGTTACTTAAATATTGGCCTATTGATTTGAAATCAATACTCCCATAACGAGTATCGCTGAACAAATCTATATCTACCGAAAGTCTATGGCCGATTTGCAGGCTTAACGCAGTACCGCCCACTAACCTAAACTCTCCGAAAACATTTGAAGCCATAATTTTTATAAGGCATTCTTGTAACAATGTGTTTACAGTATTGTAGTAGAGCATATTTTAGGACGTGAGGTGTAGTAATGATTGAGGTAAAGTTTTGGGAGCGCTCAGCGCCGCTCTGATTTTTGCTTTGCCATAAAAACGGATTATTTCATTTTTCTCCTCTTCATTTCCTTTTTCCATTATTCTATGAATTATTGCTTTGTATTGCCTTGCCCAGTCTATTTTCTCAATATCTGTATCCCAAAAAAGCGATTTTCTTAATACAGATAGGTCAGGTTTGTCGGCTGCAAAGTTTTGCTTTGCTAACTTGATATCATAGAATGCTTGCAAAATCAGCAATGTACCTTCGTCCAGCCCAAGCTTCTGCTCAATTTTTAATGCCAAGGTTACGTTGATATTTCTTTTGCCTTTTGTAATAGCATTAAAAGTTTGTGGGTGTTCGCCTATTGATAATGCAAATGGACGTTGTTTGATTAACCGCTTATCAAGCTCGCGTGCTAATACGATGCCTGGATGGATACCCTTATATTTTTCAAACTGACTTGTCACACTACAAATGTAAGCAAATTTGTTTACATACTACTAATGGTGTGTTGTAACTTTTGCAACAATTGATAATTATTACAGGTTTACTCAGCATGTGTTGTGGGTTTATTGCATAGATATAGTAAAGAATAGCCACCGACCGTTAGCTTTTGCACGCCACTAATGCTCTTTTTTAAGTAACACATTGCGAGCCATAGTGATTTGTGGCAGTGATTATTTTATATGCATTTTTCTAAAGTGCAACGATTACATCAATTAGACCTTAAAGCAGTACACAGAAGCCTGCCGATGTATAGTTACAGTATATTTCTTTGTATATTCAAATAACTTATCTTATTATGGAATTAGCAGATATCGACTTGAATCGGTTGTACACTTATGCCGACTACTACAAATGGACTTTTGAGGAGCGGGTGGAACTCATAAAGGGGAAAATCTTTAAGATGAGTCCTGCGACTGGTAGCCTGCATCAGCGTGTGTCGTCGGTATTGCATGTAGCTATTGGTAGTTTTCTCATCAACAGCCGCTGCGAAGTGTTTTCCGCTCCCTTTGATGTGCGTATTCCTAGAAAAACTAAGGACGACAAAGATATTATCACTGTATTGCAACCCGATATATGTGTGATATGCGACCCTAATAAAATAGATGAGCGTGGCTGTGTGGGAGCACCTGATATAGTGGTAGAGATACTATCGGCAGGTAACAGCCGAAAGGAAATGAAAATAAAGTATGAAGTGTATGAAGAAGCAGGGGTAAAAGAATACTGGATAGTAGACCCTATAAGGGAAACTGTGCAGGTACACGTATGGAATGACGGTACCTACATACCACAGAGAACACTAGTGCCCGATGATATACTAAACAGTACCGTTTTGCCCGGTTTTTCTTTTAGTTTGTCGAAGATTTTTCCGGCTGTTGGTAGGGAAGTGGAATAATGGGAGCAGTGGTTTTGCAAATGCGTAGTTCTACTTGGTGATCAGAGAAAAGGCAGAGAGACTCACCGAGAATTGCAAAGAAAATAGCTTTGCGTTGTGCAGGTAGGCTTATGGGGCTAAATTCCACATTATCAGGGAATAAGCTATCTTGCATATCCTTATAAAATATCATGATTCTCCGCTCGTGGCGATATATTATCCTCATCTTGTCTGTATCGCTTGCCTTAGTGGTGGGCACAGTGCACTATGTGGTCAATACTGCTACTAGCCGGCAGATATACAATGACATTAACCAAATACCTAAAAACAGGGTGGGCTTGCTGCTGGGTACTGCTAAGTACAACGACAAGTCGAAAAACATCATCAATGTATATTATCAACACCGCATAGATGCGGCTGTGGCGCTGTATATGGCGGGCAAGGTAGATTTTATAATAGTGAGTGGAGACAACAGTACCCTCTATTACAACGAGCCCCTGCTCATGAAGAACGACCTCATAGCAAGGGGGGTGCCTGCTAAGTGTATCTATATGGATAATGCAGGCTTCAGAACGCTTGATAGTATACTGCGTTGCAGAGATGTGTTTGGGCAAACACGTTTTACTATTATCTCACAGCGCTTTCACAATCAGCGGGCGGTATATATAGCCAATCATAAAAATGTACAAACCGTAGCGTTTAATGCAGAGGATGGTGACTCGTTTTGGGATGTAGCCATAAGAGAAAAAATGGCTCGCGTGAAGATGATGCTAGACCTACTGATGAACAAACAAGCCAAGCTCTATGGCGACAACATAGAGATACAATAATGCAAGAATTTTAGCTATACATTTGTACTACCTTATTTAATACTAAACCAGCATAGATATATGAACAAAAAGTTCATGAGTTTTGCAGTAGCTACGGCTTTTCTGGCTTCGTGCAACTCTAACCCATCGGCAAATACAAGTGCCGCCAAAGAAGATATTTTGGCTGCTCATGCCGATACTACTGTAAACCCCGCCGATGATTTTTTTGCGTTTGCGCATGGCACCTGGATCAAAAATAACCCCATACCCGCCGAAGAGGTGTCGTTTGGTATAGGCGAACTAGTAGAGCGAGAGCTAAGGGTGAAGCTACTAGCCATAAATGAAGAGGCAGTAAAAAAATCCGAAAAATCGGGTCCGGGTCAGTTGATAGGCGACTTCTGGTTTAGTGCCATGGATACATTCTCTATAGAGAAAGCAGGAGTAGCACCACTCAAAAATGAACTGGACAAAATAGCCGCCATCAAAACCAAGGCCGATTTGCTAGCTCAGGTGATGCACATGCACCGCTACAGTGTCAATGTGTTGTTCTCTAGTTCAGTGGGGCAAGATGCTAAGAAAAGTGATGTGCAGGCTTACTACCTGTATCAGGGTGGTTTGGGACTGCCCAATAGGGATTATTACTTCAATACCAACGACCGCACTGCCAAGATACTGGCACAGTATCCGCAGTACATAGCTACTATGTTCAGGTTGATGGGCACAGACGCTGCTACTGCCGACAAAAAGGCAGCAGGTATAGTGGGGCTGGAGACTAGCCTTGCCAAGGCATCGCGCAAGCTAGAAGCACTGCGCGACCCTTATGCCAACTACAACAAGATGGCTATTGCTAAGCTGCCCACGCTTACTCCAGGTATAGACTGGGCTACTTATCTGGTGCAGCTAGGTGTGCACGATGTGGATAGTGTGATAGTGGGGCAGCCGGAGTTTCTGAAGGCACTAGACAAAATAATAGCCACTACAGACATAGAAACCATAAAAGATTACATGACTTTTCATTTGGTGTCTGATTACTCCGACTATCTGAGTAAGCCATTTGTAGATGCTAATTTCGACTTCTACTCGCGCACCATACGTGGCGCACAGGAGCAACGCAACAGGCCCCGCCGTGCGCTGGAGGCAGAAGAAGGGGTGATAGGCGAAGTGCTGGGTCAGTTGTTTGTAAAAGAGTACTTTACCCCAAAGGCTAAGGAACGCTATGAGCAGATGGTAGAAAATGTACGAATTGCCTACAAAGCCCGTATAGAAAAACTAGACTGGATGACAGATAGCACCAAACAAAAAGCGATACACAAACTGATGGGTATGAGCAAGAAGGTAGGCTATCCAGATACTTGGAAAGATTTTTCTTCAATGAAGATAGATCGTGGGCCCTTTGCGCTGAATATGCTGCGTGCAAGTGAATGGTGGAATAACTATGAACTAAAAAAACTAGGCAAACCAGTAGACCGCACAGAATGGAACATGACCCCGCAAACCTACAATGCTTACTACAACGGAAGCAACAATGAAATAGTGTTGCCTGCAGCCATGATGACTGTGCCGGGCTTTAAAGATGCAGAGCTGGACGATGCTCTGGTGTATGGATACATGGCTGCATCTACAGTGGGTCACGAGATCACGCATGGTTTTGATGACGAGGGTAGGCAGTTTGACGAAAATGGAAACCTCCGCAACTGGTGGTCGGCAGAAGATGAAAAACAGTTCAATAAGCGTGCAGAGGTACTGGTGCAGCAGTTCAATAAGTTTACCCCGGTAGATACCATACACATCAACGGTAAAGCTACACTGGGCGAAAATCTTGCCGACCTAGGTGGTATACTCATAGGGCTCGATGCCTTTAAGCAAACCGAAGCCTACAAAAAGGGCGAAAAAATAGGTGGTTACACACCGTTGCAGCGCTACTTCTTGGGCTATTCATTGGGTTGGCTGCTGGTGCAGCGCACAGAGGTCATAGCAGATCATCTGCTTACAGATGTTCACTCGCCATCTAAGTACAGAGTTAACGGACCTTTCTCCAACGTGCCAGAGTTTTATGAAGCATTTAATGTAAAGCCCGGCAATAAGATGTACGTAGCAGATAGCCTCAGGGTGCATCTGTGGTAATATAAACTAGCGAAAGCTGATGTCTAAAGGCGCTTGTAACTATGCAATAGCAGGGTAAAAGTGTGTTAGTGTTTACTATTTCTTACATAGTCTTGGTAGACACGTTTTATATAATTATCGTTTTTTCATCCTTCGTTATGATGAAAACCGATTAATAATTACATTTGGCTATTACTGTATCATAATGACAAAGAAGATAACGAACACCAACAAAAAACCGGTACAGGCGCCACCGCTAAAACAAGCAGTAGTGGTTGAGAAACCCCCTGTACTAAAAGACCCGCTGATACCTGCGTGGTTGTACGAATTCAAATTTCAAGCCATCATAGTAGGGCTACTGGCATTTGTATTTTACTGCAATACCTTCAAACATGAGTATGCGCTGGATGATACCATTGTTATAGTAAAGAATGAATATGTGTATGAAGGTTTTGCGGGTATCAAAGACATCCTCACCAAGGATGCTTTCGATAGCTATTACAGGCAGTTCAACTCTTCCAACCAGCTTGCAGGTGGTCGTTATCGTCCCCTGTCTATTGTCACCTTTGCTATAGAACAGCAGTTTTTTGGTGCCGTGCCCAAAGACAAAGTGGATAGCGTGCTGGAGCGGGGTATGACCTACGAAATGAAGGCACCTGCTGAGCAAAAGTTTTTGCAAAACATGGCTACTCGCCACGTTATCAATGTACTATGGTACATGGGGTGTGTTATTACCCTGTTGTACTTCCTGAGGAATATTGTTTTTAAAGATAATAGTATCATAGCGCTCATAGCGGCAGTATTGTTCACGGCTCACCCCATACATACCGAGGTAGTAGCCAACGTAAAAAGCCGAGATGAGATAATGTCGTTATTGCTCATTTGTGCTACGTTTATATATGCTTTTAAGTATCATGAGGATAGTAAAGTAAAGAATCTGATCATCGCATTGGGGTGTATGTTCTTAGCGTTTCTTGCAAAGGAATATGCTATTACAATGGTTTTACTGTTGCCATTAGCCTTTTATTTGTTCAATGGTTTTTCTATCTCCAAGTGTTTTACAGCTACATTGCCTTATGTGGCAGTAGTAGTAGTATATGCTATGGTCCGCTTCAGTATAGTAGCGTCTATGAATGCCAGCTCCGACAACGATATCTTGAATAATCCTTATGCCAATGCCGATAATATTCAGAAACTGGCTACCAAGATATCTACTACGCTCAATTACATTAAACTACTGCTTTTCCCACACCCACTCTCTTCCGACTATTCGTACAATACCATTTCTTATAAGACTTTCGCGCATTGGTCGGTATGGTTGTCGCTTTTAGTGCATGTGGCATTGTTTAGAGGTATGTTCTACTACTTCAAGAAAAAACATGTGCTTTCATTTGCTATTGCTTTTTACCTGCTCAACCTCCTTATTGTTTGCAACATCATCTTTAATATAGGTGGTACCATGGGCGAGCGTCTTATATTTCACTCATCTGTAGGGTTTTGTATCGCAGCAGCATGGCTGTTGTACAAGGGTATGGAGCAAATCAAGAATGCTGCTACCGGCAGAATGGCATTAGGAGCTTTAATGGTGCTTATTGTTGGGCTTTATGGATTCAAAACTATTGACCGTAATACCGACTGGAAAAACGATGAAACACTGTTTGGGCATGATATAGAAAACTCGCCCAATAGTGTATTGGTAAATGCCAACGTAGCTTCGTCATATGTCAATAGGTCTGAGGCTGAAAAAGACACTGTTAAGAAACATGCTGATCTTCGCACAGGTATCAAATATTACAACAAGGCACTAGAAGTTCATCCCACATTTGTGTCGGGGTATATGAACAGAGGTGTAGCCTACTTGAAACTGGATATGCCTGATAGTGCCAAGGCAGACTACGACAAGGCCAAACAGTTGTATCCTAACTACCCCAAAATGTATGAAGTGTATTACAATTTGGGTGTGTGTTACTATCTGTCTGGACGCGTGCAAGATGCTATAGGTATATGGCAAACGGTGATGAAAATGGAGCCTAGCTACATTCTGGCACAGCAGAGTATTAATACTGCTGTGTTACAGTTGCAGGCTGCACAGCAGCAAGCAGTGGCTCCACAGGCAGCCGCACCTCCGCCACCCAAGCCATAGCACTACATTGTACACCCAAGGCTGATTTGCCCACACGCACATACCTATATGAAGGAAGATATATTTCGCAAGAAGACGCTCACCCATATCAACAAAGAAGTAGCTGACGGTCTTATAGATGGTCATGCCTCTGGTATGCAAAAGGTGCTCACTGTGCGCGATCTTACCTTTATGGGTATAGCGGCTATAGTGGGTGCAGGTATATTCTCTACCATTGGTAAGGCTAGTTTTGATGGTGGACCTGGTATAATATTGTTGTTTTTATTTGTATCCATTGCTTGTGGGTTCTCTGCTATCTGTTATGCCGAGTTTGCTAGTATGGTACCTGTGTCGGGTAGTGCCTATACTTATTCCTATGTAGCTTTTGGAGAGGTAGTAGCGTGGATCATAGGTTGGGACCTGCTCATGGAGTATGCCATTGGCAATATTGCGGTGGCCATATCGTGGAGTAGTTATTTTACATCATTGATCAATAGCATAAAGATAGGGGGAGTGCAGCTGCACATACCGGAGTACCTAGCTACAGACTACTGGACAGCCCGAGATGGGCTATCTGAGGCAGCAAAACTTGCCTGGACCAATGCCCCACTAGTAGCTGGCACAAGGTTTATTTGCAATCTGCCCGCTTTCTTTATCACTATCATCATCACCTGGATCATATATATAGGCATTCGTGAGTCGCGCCGTAGCACCAATATTATGGTGATACTGAAAATAGCCATCATCATACTGGTGATGGTGGCAGGTTGTTTTTATGTAGATACCGCCAATTGGACCCCCTTTCTGCCCAATGGTATAGGTGGTGTGCTGGCGGGTACATCGGCTGTGTTTTTCTCTTACATAGGTTTCGATGCCATTTCTACTACTGCCGAGGAGTGCCGCAATCCGCAGCGCGACCTACCCAGAGCTATGTTTTATTCCCTCATTATTTGCACAGTGGTGTATGTATTGGTGGCACTGGTGCTTACGGGTATGACAAGTTACAAACTGCTGAATGTAGGCGACCCTCTGGCATTTGTGTTCAGTAGTATGAATAGTAAATGGGCCAATTACATAGCAGGCATTATTTCTATAAGTGCAGTAATAGCCACAGCTAGTGTGCTGCTGGTGTTTCAGCTAGGGCAGCCCCGTATATGGATGAGTATGAGCCGCGACGGCCTGTTACCACCCATTTTTGCACGTATACACCCCAAGTACAAAACACCCTCTTTCTCTACCATCCTCACTGGCTGTGTGGTGGGTATACCCGCCTTGTTTATGAATCTGACAGTGGTGGTAGACCTCACCAGCGTTGGTACTTTGTTCGCGTTTGTGCTGGTGTGCGGTGGTATATTGAAGTTGCAAAACGACCCTCATCGCTTACAAAGCAAGTTCAAAACACCTTATGTCAATGGTAAGTACATAGTACCAGTACTGTTTATCTTATCTCTTGTTTTATTCAGCACATATTACCCTGGCGGTATAGCTGGGGCTTTTAATGTGTCAGACGATGCGGGACACATAACTTGGGATGCTATCAGCAGCAGAGTACCTTTCTGGCTGTTTGGGTTAGTGTTTATCATTACCTCTGTGCTTACATATATCCGCAATTATTCCCTTATTCCGGTACTAGGGGTTCTATGCTGCTCGTACTTGTTGTCAGAGTCAGGAGTCACCAACTGGGAGCGGTTTATGATATGGCTATTGCTGGGGCTGCTAGTATACTTTTTGTATGGTGCTCGCAAAAGCAAGCTGCGGGTGGCTGCCCAAAACACAGAAGAAGGTTAGGTATACTAGAAGCCGGAAGGCTGTAGGTACATATAAGTTCTAAAACTTTGTGAATTTTGGCGTTTACATGCTGGTTACTAGCTACATCTACAGATATTTAAGATTATTTTTGACTTCCTAACAATAGTTACTGTACCAACACCCAAGTGTAAAGTATTAACCAAATAAAACTAACCAAAACTCGTATGAAGCGAATTTCACTCATTACTGCATTGCTCCTCACCGCCTTTGGTGGTCAATTATGGGCAAAAGAAGGCTACAATCTGGTATTGAAGATGCCCGGTGTTAAGGATTCTATGGTTTTTCTGGCACACTACTATGGCAAAAATAGACCCACCATTTTTAAGACCGATTCTGCCCGTTTTGACAAAAATGGTACTGCTATTATGCGCAGCAGCAGCGCTGAGTTTGTAGGTGGAATTTATATATTGTATCTATCTGACTTACAGACCAACTTTGAGGTCCTGCTGAATAAGGGTGATGAAATAACCATTGTAGCTCCCATTGACCAAATACCAGATGGAATACAGTACAAAAACTCGCCCGAAAATACCCGCTTTGCCGATTATGTAAAGTACCTTAAAGATTACAGTGCTGGCGAGGAAAAGCTGAAAAAAGAGCTAGAAAAAGCTCGCTCCAAGTCTGATACTGCCGACATTAGGAAAAGAGCTGTAGCAGCATCGAAAGAGCTGAATAACTACCGCCGCAACTATGTAAAGAACAACCCCAATACACTGTTGTCTACCATTTTTAATGCTATAGAAACCCCACAGATACCAGAAGGCGACCATTATCTGGAAGATGGTAAAACAAAGGATTCTACGTTCAACTATCGCTATTACAAATCACACTTTTGGGATGGTTTTGATTTTAGGGACGACCGTTTGATATATACGCCTATCTATGATGCTCGCCTAGAAGAGTATTTCTCTAAACTGGTGCTGCCCTGGACGGATAGTGTGGAAAAAGAAGCCGATGTGCTGCTGAAAAGAACCAAGGGTACCAAAGATATGTTTCACTACACCCTGTGGTGGATAACCCGCTATGTAGAAAATAGCAAAGTGATGGGTATGGATGAAGTGTTTGTCTACCTAGTAGAGAACTATTACATGAAGGGTGATGCATTCTGGCTCAAAAACGACGAATTAAGCAAATACATAGACCGTGCCCAGAAGATTGCACCCAATGTGATTGGTAACCTAGCACCAGAAATAAAGCTGCCAAATGTGGCTACAAATAAGGTAGAAAGCCTCAGTGCTGTAAAGGCTAAGTATACGCTGGTGTTGTTTTACTCGCCTACCTGTGGTCACTGCCAGCACGAAATGCCTTCAATAGATTCGTTGTACAAAGTGCTGCTTAAGGATAAAGGTGTGAAGATTTATACAGTAGCTACAGAGGGAGAACAAAAGGCTGTAGCTGACTTTATAAAAAAATACAACATGGGGGAGTGGATAAACACTTGGGATAAAGACCATACTAGCGACTACCATAGCAAGTTTGATGTGTACAGTACTCCTACAATATACCTGCTAGATGAGCGCAAAATTATAAAAGGTAAACGTCTGGACCACAACAACATAGGTGGACTGATAGAGATGATAGAAAAGAAAGCTAAAGAAAAGAAAGAAGGTACTGCTAAGTAATATTTGTAACAACTATTTTTCAGCCCTCCAATACCTATTGGAGGGCTTTTTTTTTACGCTACACTAGCTAGTTATGTATTGTTAATATCTGGTTTATTTTAACCGGCTGTATTATTAGGCCTTCTGCTATGCAGTCGCGCACAAACTGGCCATCCGCAGTGAAAGATTCGGGGTGCCTGATGCCCACTTTGCGGGCAATAGCCGTCTTAATAGCAAAGTTGCCCCAGTCTATGAAACTCACTACTGGCATACTATTAAGTATGTTTTGGTAACCCGCTAAATGGTTTATGGAATTCCAGTATATGAAGTCGGCGCCTGAGTGTTGTAATATTGCCTCTACAGCATTTGGCAGCCAATAATCTTGTATCGACGTTTGTACTATATATTCGGTATCTACTATATTGTAAATAGCATCGTTGCGGTTATGGCAGCCCCAGTCACCTGTGTTAATTGGTGATTCACGATATATGAGCCGCTCGTCATGGTAGCTTTTTATTACCGATTTCAACCAAGGGTCGTAGCGCAATTTAGGGGTTTCAGCTTCTGCCATAGCCTCTCTCAGCCATGGGTTGGGACCATTGTTATAAATGATAGCTTTCCAGTTTTTGTTCTTTTGGCAAAGCATCGACCCGATAAATACATATGGGTCAAACTCTTCGGTATATGAGGGGGCAACAAATGTGACCATAATAAAATATGTGAGTGTGTAATAGCCCCACAAAGAACCATAAAGATAGAAAAATGTAGATGTAAATACCTACACAGCCTGACCAAATGTAAGCAGTGTGCCATTAGGGTCTATGATGGCCATTTCTAATTGTCCCCAAGGTTTTAGAGCAGGTGCGTCTATGCGTTTAATAGGTGGCGATATATTTTTCCATTGATCATAAAGAGCTTGTAAGTCTTTGTCTACCCTTAGGTATATCATAAAGTCGGATTTGAGGGGCTGTAGGGTGGGGTAAGCAAAAAAATGCAGTTCGGCAGCATCTTTTGTCATGATGAGGTAATCGCCATAGTCGGCAATGAGGGTAAAGGCCAGCTGTGTGGTATAAAAGTGTATAGTAGTTTGTTTGTCTATAAACGGCAGTTTAGGTACGGCGCTGATTATCATGTATTCTTTTTTAGGTAGGCTAATGTACTACAGTTTGGTAAAACTAGATATTGGGCGGGAATGATCCTGTGTGGTTTATTGTTCACTTACTGTTTTGCCGGTTTGTTGCCGATGTTTTCACAGGTTATTGCAACAAAGGACAAAACTGGCAACTGATTTGCCACATTCATATCACTTAACATCTATCTTAACAATAATTATACTAACGGGAGCACAACTCGTTTTAATTTAGCCCTCACAATAGCAGCTTATGTCATTCAAGTATTTTTCATTTTTATTAGTATTTAGTTGTGTGGTAACAGTGCGGGGTAATGCACAAGACAATAAACCAGCCAGCACAGATACCTCTTATGCAAGTGGTTCGCGCATCACTGCCATTTGGTTGCATGACAATAAAGTAAAAGAATTGACCAATCTGGGTATGTTATGGGGTTTTATCAAATACCATCACCCAGCAGTGGCAAAGGGCAATGTGAATATGGATGCTGCTTTATTTGCAGTACTGCCAAAAGTATTGGCAGCCCCAAACACCGACTCTGCCAATGCCATAATGCAGCGCTGGGTAGATAACTTTGAAAAACCACAACCTTGCACACAATGCAAACAATATGATAAATCGAATGTTACCAAACTCATGCCAGATTATGGTTATCTGTTCGAGAAAGGCAACTTACCTACGTCACTACAAGAAAAATTAGAATATATACGACTCAATAGTGGTGCTGGCATGGGGCATTACTACCTGCAAATACAGCCCGTCACTGGTATCCCCATATTCACTAACGAAAGACAATATGAGAACCTCTTCCCCGATGCAGGTGTCAGGTTATTGTCGCTCTACAGATTTTGGAATATGATACAGTATTATTATCCCCACAAGCACCTCATAGATGCCGACTGGAATCAGGCATTAGTACAGCACATACCCATCTTCTGCAACGCCACAAATGCTACTGAATATCAGATGGCTTGCCTAAAATTGCTCACCCGCATACAAGATGCCAATGCCACACTCCATGGCAATACCCAGCCGCTCAATGAGGCTATGGGTAAGTACATACTGCCTTTTACAGCGCAGTTTATGGAGGATAAACCGGTAATAACGGGCCACTACAAAGACCAGTTGAATACCAAAAACAACGTAAAACCCGGAGACATCATAGAGCAAATAGATGGCTTAGGCATCCTCGATCTCATTCGTAAATACATAGATATTACCCCCGCGTCTAACTATGAAGCCAAGCTACATTACATGGTATCCTCTACTGGTGCTATGTTGCGCAGCAATACCAAAGAAGCCACAATAACCATCATAAGAGACGGTAAACTCCAAAACATAAAACTAAACCGCATAGAAGTAGACACCACCATGCAGCTAGTAGACGATGGTATTGCTACCACTAAAACAACCCAAATATTGCCCGGTAATATCGGCTATCTTAACCACGGCTTACTAGCAAAGGGCGACCTAGCCAAGGTTAAAGAAATGATGGCAGGTACCAAGGGGCTGATAATAGACATGCGTTGCTACTTAAGGGTGTATATCATGAGCGAGTACAAGTCGTGGCTCAAATCCACTAATGCACCTTATTTGAGATACGCAATAATGAACATCAATTATCCGGGTGTATTTGACATAGCCCCAGCAGTGCCAAGCTATAATGACGCTAATGAAAACAGCTATAAGGGTAAACTGATAGTACTGGTAGACAGGCGCACCAAGGGTACTTCCGAGTTTCATACCATGATGCTACAGTCAATCCCCGGTGCCATGGTAGTAGGTAGCACCACAGCTGGCACTGATGGCAACAGATCTGAAGTGCCTTTGCCGGGCGGACTATATACCTACTTTTCGGGGCACGGAGTGCTATACCCCGATGCTACCGAAACTCAGCACAAAGGCTTGCGGATAGATAGAGAAGTACGCCCTACAATTGCAGGTATAATGGCAGGCAAGGACGAGGTGTTGGAGGCAGCTATCAAAATGATAAATGAATAGTAATGTGCTTATGATTAAGATCAGTGTTGAGGTGGTGTTATTGTCGTAACTTCATAGTCTAAAAAATGTATCTATGTCTTACGTCATCGCCACTACCGATTTCTCTGCCGTATCCGAAAACGCAGTCCATTATGCTGCCGCACTAGCCGCACAGTACCACATGGATATGGTGCTACTACACACATTCACTTTTCCCGTAATGGTGGGTGAAGTAGCCATTCCCGCTTCGCTCATTGATGATACCCAAACTGATGCACAGAAGCGGGCGGAACAAATGGTAAAACAGATGGCTGATGCACATCCCGGTCTCAGTATTAGCACCATAGTTTCTATGGGTGATATCCAGGATCGTATAGAGCAATACGCCGCTGAGCGCAAACACCCAGAGCTAGTAGTAATGGGCAACAGCAACACCTCTGGCGATTCTGCTTGGTTTCTCAGCACCCTTAAGTCTGCCGCCAATAATCTGCCCTATCCCATATTGGCTATACCTCCCGGCATTTCATACATACAGCCAGCCACTATATGCATTGCCACAGACTTTGAGCAGCCCGAGAATGTAAGTGCACTAGAACAGCTAACCGAACTAAGAACTAAGTTAGGCGCAGATTTGCATGTGCTGTATGTGCAGGAAGACATCTCTTACAACAGTGAAACTGAACTAAATGACATCATAGAAAACAGCACCCTCAAGAACGCTCATTACCACTTTGTTAATAAAGTAAACGTCAATATTGACGAAGAGATTCTAGATTTTTGCAGGGCTAATAAATACGATTGGTTAGTAGTGGTGCCCGGCAAATATTCATTTTTCGAACGCATATTTCACCATAGTCACACCAAAGCCATAGCTAGCTCCGCCGATCTGCCTTTGCTCATTTTGCACGGCAAATAAGAGGTGTCTTGGAATATAGACCCAAAGGTAGTCACAGCCCTTAATCGGCTTTATTTGCCCACACTCAGCATGTTGAGTAACAGTCTTATCGCACCTTTATTGCCCACCGGCAACTGGCGCGAGAAGGCTATGCTTGTGTACACATAATGGCCCTTACCAGTGGTAGTATAGAGTATGCTACTGGTTAGGGCTGGTTCGCCATTATCGTTCATAGACAGTAGGGTAGTGTAGCGGTCATCCCACTCAGTTGGGAAGTTAAGCGCGCGCTCTTGCACCCATCCATCAAAGTCTGCATTGTCTATTTTGTTGGGGTAGGTCAGCAGTCGATGTGCAGGTGCAGTAAAGGTCACAGCTGCATCTTCCTCCGTCACCCGCTTACCTGATAGTTTCAGCGGATACGGCCCCAGTTGGGTTGTAGCCATATCGTTCAGTGTGTTGTGTTGTATTACCAGAGTGCCGCCATTTTGGGCATATTGCAGCAGCAGGGGCATCCAGTATGCCATACGTTTTTCGGCATTTACCACCCTTATACCTGTTAGGATAGCATCATACTTACTCAGGTTGGCTACATCAGCAAAGTCAGCGTCTTTCAGTATGTCCACTTCTATGCCAGCTAGTCGCAGCAGGGTAGGTATGTTGTCGCCTGCACCTTCCACATAGCCTACACGTTTGGCAGTACATTTCCAGGTAGGCTGTAGCACTTTGGCTTTGGGCGTAGTAAAGTATTGCAGTGCAGGCAAGTGCGGGTACTGTATCAGGTGCAGTGCGCCGGCATTGGGTATGCTCAGCATGGGCACTATAATGTAGTCTTTACGATTGCCTGCAGCTATGTTAAAGGTGATTAGTGTGTCTGTGCCTTTTCTCAGGTTAAGTCCTTGCAGCTCATATACTGGTTTTGTAGCCTGATCAGATACTATGCTCAGGTAGCCACCACTCATTTCTTTGTAGGCATGTATACGCACAGCCGCTGTTACCGAGCCATCGGCGCGGGCTATCATCACATCATTGCTGAATGCTATTGCGGCATCGGGCACTATGCGCAGTTGCTCCACCACATCGCCCTTTACGGGGTCTAGTTTTTTATAAGAGTAAGGCACCTTCATGCTGAACTGCTCGCCCGCTATGCTCAGTAGTAGGGTAGCTTGTAGCGCTGTAGGCGTTTGTGGCAGCCCTGCGGTAGCATCGGTGGGCATGTAGTATAGATAGGGGTTGCCACTGCTGCGCTCCAGCCAGTAAGGCTGTGTGATAGGTGTGCTGGTAGGTATGGTTTGTTTGTGCTCAATAGTCAGTAGTGAGTCGTAGGATAGTCGCAGATTGGTGGCAGAGTCATTACCACCCCAATCTATGCTTTTCAGCGTCACCGGTACTGATGACCGCGCTATTACTCTGAGTGTAAAGGGCAGCTCTTCGCCTTTTACGGCTTGTGGTTGGCGGGTATAGTATTCTGCCATTAGACCGGCGCAGTGCAGTATGGCTTCGTCTATTTCAGCCATTTTTTGTGCGCGCCAATAGCTGTCTTTTACGCCATTTATTTTTTTGCGCACCGCTATCAATGCGGGTATGCTTGCATCAGGTTTCAGTGTGTTGAAGTTGTCCAGTATCTTTTGTAGGTCGTCGCCTATATCTTTTCTGCCCACTCGTCCCCAGGTTATGTCTATGCCATCAAAAATAGAAACCTTAAAGCTATCGCCCGCTACTAGTTTAAAGTATTCGGTTTGCACACCGGGCACGCTCGGTGTACCTGCACCCTGACTTTTGTGTATACTGCGGCTATGTCCTGCCAATTCACCCACACCCATGCCTAGTGATGGTACATACTGACCCACAGCCAGTTTAAACTGATCTTCGGAAGTGGTATTGCGAGTACCAAAGCGGTAGGTGTTCAGTAGCAATCTTTTAGGCTGCCAAGCAGGGAATCGGTCTATCTGCTGCTTAAATTGCGATATATCGCCAGCGGCTTTATAACTCATCTCCCCTATAAATGCCGATGCAGCATGCTGTCCATGTCCAGCCATACTATCGGGCGGAAAACGGCAGATAACTACATCTGGTCGCAATCTGCGTATAGCCAATACTGCATCTTCCGTCAACTGTTCTTTAGGCCAATGTCTGAAGGTCTCTTCGTGGTTCTTAGAAAAGCCAAAGTCTATTGCGCGGGTAAAAAACTGCTCTGCGCCATCCATTTTGCGGGCTTCTATCAGCTCATGGGTGCGTATAAGGCCCAGTGCTTCACTTTGCTCGCTGCCCAGCAGGTTTTGTCCGCCATCGCCACGTGTCAGCGATAGGTAGGCGGTGCGTATATGCTGGTCGTTTACCAGATAGGCTAGCAGTCGGGTATTTTCATCGTCGGGGTGAGCGGCTACATACAGCACACTGGTCAGGTTGCGCAGACGGGCTATTTCGTGATAAATGTTGCCTGCTGTGGCAGGGCGCACCTGTTGTGCTGTGGCTATAAACGAGGTAACAAGAGTGCCTATGGCTAAAACGTATTTTTTGTACATACTGAGCTTCTATATTCAGGTTTCACACTACTATATAATGTGCCAAATGTACACATCATTGCTTTTACACCGCTACATCTAGTTATTATTAACTTCTTTTGATTTTGGTGTCACTCCTAATCAATCAGTTGTGAATTACAGCATATTCATGTAAGTTTGACCGCAGAGAGCAGCGTGTGGGTTTTTGCTTTTGGGTGTGTAGAGCCGTGCCTCTCTGTTAGTGTTAATCAATAGTATCATGTGCGGAATAGCCGGTTATATAGGTCATAGTAAAGAAACAGGGTTGGCGTTTGGTACCAATGCCAGCAACTTGCTGAGCCACCGTGGCCCTGATGATAGTGGCATATTCAATGACGAGCAGGTCACGCTGCTACACCGTAGGCTGTCTATACTAGAGCTGTCTGCATTGGGCCATCAACCCATGACATCCTCTTGCGGGCGGTATACTATTGTCTTCAACGGAGAGATATACAACCACCTCGACCTCAGAACCCGTTATTTGTCGCAATACCCATTCAAAGGGCATTCTGATACCGAAACTATCATAGAGCTCTTCAGGCTGATGCAGGAAAAAATGCTGCAAGAAATGGTGGGGATGTGGGCACTGATAATATGGGACAAACAAGACCAACGCGCCTTTGTGAGCCGCGACCGCTACGGGCAAAAACCTCTGTACGTGCGCCGCACAGCCGATAGCTGGCTACTGGCTAGCGAAATGAAGCCATTACTGGCAAAAGGCGAGCAGCCCGCCGCCGACACCACCGCACTGGTAGAGTATCTGGCACTTGGGAATTATGGTCACTTAGGGGCACATACCTTCTTTGCCGATATCAAACATTTTCCGCAGGGGTGCTTTACATGGCTTACTGCCACTCAGCAAACACTGAACACACAACCTTACTGGACACTGCCCAACATACCCGAAAAAGACAAAAGACCCTACGATGCTACTGCCAAAAAACAACTGCACGACAGCATTGTAGAGGGCGTGCTCTCACAAACACTGGCAGATGTGCCAGTGGGCATCACACTATCGGGCGGTATAGACTCTTCTATAGTAGCAGGCATACTGGCGGCGCACTATGATAGGGAGATACATGTGTTTACTGCACAGGCACAGGGTAGCCGCTACGACGAATCTAAGTACGTAGATGATGTGATAGCCATGAACAAAAAGGGCAATTTTATTGTTCATAAGAAGAATCTGGCAGCACTGTCTATAAAAGAAGATCTGGCTAAATATATAGGTATTCAGGAAGAACCATTTGGCGACCCATCCATCATGGCGCATGGCTTTTTGATGACCATGGCTGCCGAAGCAGGCATCAAAGTGATACTGAACGGACAAGGTGCCGATGAGCTGTTTTTTGGGTACAACAATATGGCGCAGGCTATATTGCTCCGTCAGTTCAAGTCTATGCAGTTGGGTACGTTTTATGACAATCTGAACCAGATGAAACTGGGTAAGATGTACATGGCGCGTACGCTGCTGAAGTCGGTAATGCCGGGACTGGAAACCAACCTCCGCACCCAATCGAGGATAAAACGCAGAG
>CAMDNC010000057.1 GCA_945902755.1 Flavipsychrobacter stenotrophus | reverse complement strand
ATCCTAAAGCCAGTTATGGAAAGCAGATTGCCCAAAACCAACGCCCCAACGCCCAAAACGAAGGAAACAACCAGCAACGAAGCTGGAATACAGCCCCTTCGGCTGTCCCACAGCTCTCGCTCTCTTCCCCGCTCTGAAAATCCCTCTGAACTGCCAAATACTGCATCAATACCGGAAAATGAAACATCATTGATAATCAACGACTTAAGTGCCAAAACACATGAAACAACCGGAAACGAGGCCGGAATACAGCCCCTTCGGCTGTCCCACAGCTCTCGCTCACTTCCCCGCTCTGAAAATCCCTCTGACCTGCCCAAAAATGAACCATTACCGGAAAATGAAACCTCATTGATAATCAACGACTTAGACCCCAAAACACCTGAAACAACCGGAAACAAAGCGGAAAATCCAACACCCCCTAAAACACCCACTCCGCCCAAAGACAACCTCATCCGTCAGGGCGAAGTATTCTCACGCCCTGTATATGTCACCCCCACATGGCCCTTCCGCGAAGAGCCTCGTGGCAACAAATTCAAGTACTAAGCACTACCATCCCGAAAGCGTGAATAGTATTGATAATCAATTACTTATCCCACAAAACATAGGAAAATACCGGAAACAAACCGGAAAATGTTGGTCAGGATTAGTAGCTCAACCTTGGTATCAGCATACTGTGAAATATGTAAATTGTAGCCCCTCGCCACTATCATGGAAACAGTACCTTTACACTGCAAAAATTATCATTTATGAAAGACATGCCCATAACTGTCCGTCGGTCCATAGAGTTGTTAGGTTTATGTGCCGTTGGCGTAGTCATTGTCACAGGTCAGGCAGTTATTATGCCCCTTCTTATGGCTTTTTTTATTTCTATTCTGCTGCTACCAGTTTTTAGGTTCTTTCGCAAGTTGCATATTCCAGAGGTCTTAGCCATAGTACTCTGCATAGTCACATTGTTTTTAGTAATTGCCGGCGTCATTACATTACTATCATCACAAATAGCAGTGCTTGTAAATGACATAGATCCAATCAAAAAAAATATAAGTATACATTGGAACAACCTCAGTGCATGGATAAGCACCAAACTCCACTACACAGCCAGCGAGCAACTCATAATGTTGCGCAAGCAAGGAGAAAGCATGGGCGAAAACGTAGCTGGTTTTTTCCAGAATTTCTTTATCTCTCTCAGCGGGGTATTTGTATTTCTAGGTTTGTTACCCATATACATTTTCCTTATTCTGTTTTATCGCCACCTGCTGCTCCGTTTTGTATATCTCTGGTACAACGATACAGAGCATCCCAAGGTGCAAGAAGCTGTACGCGAAACAGAGGTCATTATCAAGTACTACTTGGTCGGAATCATGATACAGATAGCCTATCTTATCATACTGCTCGGTGGCATATTATTCATATTTGGCATCAAGCATGCCATACTCATTGGCGTTACTTTCGCCATACTCAATCTCATACCTTATTTGGGCGCCTTGGTAGGCAATCTCATAGGCGTGTTGCTTACCCTTACCACATCCCAAGAAATGTGGCAAATATGGGCAGTACTAGGTACCATTGCCTTTGTCCAGTTTCTCGACAATAACATTCTCATGCCACGAATAGTGGGCTCTAAGGTCAAAGTCAATGCACTGGTAAGTATCGTTAGTATCATTATAGGTGGGGCAATGGCGGGAGTATCGGGTATGTTTTTATCCATACCAGCTATGGCTGTTCTCAAAATACTTTTCGATAAGTCAGATAAGCTAAGCCAGTGGGGAGTACTACTTGGAGATGAGCGCCCCGGCCAAAATCCGGCCAACAATCGTATGTTCAGGATTAAGCTGAACCTTGAAAAAAAGAGAAACCAACAATTAGATAAAGAGACAAATGAAGCAATAAATACAAATGATGATGCATAAACTTTACTTTAGGCTTTCTCCTGTTATAGGTGGTCGTGCTTTTTCTGGCAATACTGGCAGGTCCGATTTTAGTTGTATTAGCTCATCACCTTTTCTGTATCTTACACTCATTACAATCAGACTCATCATTTCTTCAGTGCTGTTTGCGCCGCTTTTTATCTCAATGGGTGGGTTGTATCTGTTCTCGGGGTTATTGTCGGTATTGTCGTAAGTGGCTATCACTTTTATCAGCGATCCGGCAGGTATGTGTATCGGGCTAAGTGGTTTGTAAAATTCTTGCCACCTGAAGTCCCATTTTTTTATCCATACCAGCGGTATTGTATCTAGCGCAGGGTTTACTGCATAGGCTTTCATTTCTTTGCCTAGGTAGTGCATGTGAGGGTTCAGCGCTAGGTAGCTTTGGTCGTCGGCTACAGTAGTTGTCAATTCAAATGTTTTGATGCTGTTGGGCGGTAGCAGCAACGTAGGTTCGGGTTCTGCTATGCCCCCACCCGTGCCTATATTGTAGCTTTCTATTATTCTATTTATAGATTTATTGGTAAAAAATAAATTTATTCTCGATTGGTCTTGCCGCTCTATAGGAGTGGGACCATAGTGCAACTGCATGATAACAACACCCTTTGAGGGCATCTTAAACCCAAACCCCTCAGGCCATGTACGAGCAGATGCTCCTGGCACCCAGCCATCGTAGTATAGCGGTGCCACCTTGGGGAAGAAA
Source organism: Flavipsychrobacter stenotrophus (assembly GCA_945902755.1). Lineage (GTDB taxonomy): Bacteria > Bacteroidota > Bacteroidia > Chitinophagales > Chitinophagaceae > Nemorincola > Nemorincola stenotropha_A. The sequence continues at coordinate 17,300 of CAMDNC010000057.1, read as the reverse complement.
TCAGGATATTCAAATTCTCCTGCTACTGGTGTTGCTGGTGGTGGGAAGTCGAAGCATAGCCACATTTGGTATACGGTAGGTAGGTTGTCGGGCAAGGCTATAGGTGATGGTATAATTTCTTCTGGTGCTCGCTCATATATTCTGTCGTATTCGCTCTCCTCCGGAAACACCCATGTGTTGCTATGGTGCACAGCAGCAGGGTTGCCTGGCACAAACTCAAATGCTAGTACATTACGGTCTTCGGGCAGGGTGTAGTGCATCACAAAGTATGCCACCGTGTCTACATTATTGCCAGGCACTATAAATACCTCTGGGGCAGTAAGAACAAGGTCAGGCTTACCCAGATTAGATGCAGCTACTATGGGCATCGTTACAGAGTCTTCAGCGTTTCCTTTAGGTGTTCCACCATTTATCCACTCAGCTATAGCTGCTATCTCAGCTTTGCTTAGTACTCGTTGGTCGGTAAATGTTCGGTAGCTAGTATCGGCTTTCCAAGGGGGCATGTAGCCAGTGCTGGTTACATGTTTTACAGTGGGTGCATGTTTACGCACATCGTTGAAGCTTATTAGCGAAAAAGGCCCGCTTTGTCCTGGTCTGTGGCAGCTAATACAGTGCCTGTATATGATGGGCTGAATGTCTTTGTAAAACGTTACCTGACCACATACATCTCCCATTCTCGTTAGGCTCACCAGTAGGTATGCCAATGCAAATTTGGTGTGTAATATACGTGGCCAGCACTTCATTTCTTATTTGTTTTGGTAGCTATAAGGCAGCCTACAGGCACTGTATATTGGGTGGCTATAGGTTGGCTATGAGTTATTGATGCTAGTGCGTCAGCTAGATAGTGAGCTGTGATGCGGGCATTTTTACGCCCCAGCTCACGGTAGGCATTATCAATAGCACCGCTATATACTATCATGTGGTTACTATCAGTCACTATAGCTTGTGGGGTGATGCTGCCACGCAGTATAGTGGTAAGTATGTATGCGGTGTCCATGAGCACTGCAAACGGTATGTGGTATGTTTTTTTGAACGCCTGTATCTCTAGTGCTGTGTAGTGATTGCCCGGGATAACTCCGTAAAAGGTAACGCCCTTGTTGGTGTAACTTATCGCTAGTTCATTAACCGCCTTTGTACATTGCTGCGATATAGGACATTCTGACCCCAGCAACACAAAAACGGTGGCAACCGGTGCTGGTTTTAAACTGTGCATAGTACCATCACAATCAGCCAACACCAATCGGTCTATATTGCTCAGGGTATCTTTATGTACCTGTTTAGCAGCAGCAGGGTAGTATACCAGCACCAGCATTAGTAATACAGGTATTGCTATCCAGTAGGTGCTTAATGAACTACTTTTGTTTTTTACGACCATAAAATCTGTTTGCAGCCCAGTAACCCTTTTTTACTAGTTTACCTGCAACGTTATAACATTTCCCATACCCATGAAACATATCATTTCTAAATAACCCCTTATATTGCACTGCGTTTTTCATAGCTGTGGGTTGTTTGCCATCTGGCCAAGTATAGGTTCCTTCACCCTCCATGTGGTCATTTTTCCATTCACCCTCATAGGTTTCGCCGTTAGCCCATGTTATTTTTCCTTTGCCATTGCGCTGATTGTTTTTCCATTCGCCGGTGTAGCTGCCGTGCTTATCTGTCATTGATCCTGCACCCGTCTTTTCGTCGTTTACCCACTCACCAGTATAAGATGCGTCGCTGTTCTTCCACACCCCCTGTCCGTCTCTTTTGTTATCCTTCCATGTGCCGTCATAGCTATCGCCATAGCTACTCTGGTATATTCCTTTGCCTTCTTTTAGGTCGTTTGCCCATGTGCCTGTGTAGGTTCCGCTTGGGTCTTTGTAGGTGCCATATCCATTCTTTTTACCACCACTCATAGCCCCATCGTAATAGTAGCTCCATTTGTCATTATACCATATACCTTCTTTGGTTACATTGCCTGCCTTGTCATATACTTTGCCTTCACCTTCTCTTTTATCATTTTTCCATGCGCCAGTATATTTTATGCCATTGGCTTCGGTATAAGTACCCTGACCTGTACGCACATCCATAGCATAGTCGCCAGTGTATTTGTCGCCGTTTTTGTAGGTAAGAGTGCCTTGTCCATTACGCTTGCCAGCAGCAAATGTGCCCTCGTAAGTATTGCCATCTTTGTAGGTAAGAGTGCCTTTGCCCTCCATTTGTCCATCTGTCCAGTTACCTACATAGGTTATCCCGCTTTTGTCTTTGTAGGTGCCAAAGCCATGTTTTTTGCCGTCTTTGTATTCGCCATTGTAGTAGTAGCTCCAGTAGCCATATTCCCATACCCCTTCGTTTATTAGAGTGCCACTGCTGTTGTACCGTTTACCATTACCATGCATTTTATCATCTTTCCACTCGCCCTCATAGGTGTTACCATTCAGGTCTTTTTCTGTACCTGTGCCATTGCGTTTGCCATCTTTATACTCGCCTGTGTAGCCGCACACATAGTTGTCGTCTTTCCAGTAGCCATCATTGGTTAGTGTGCCTGCTGCGTCATACATTTTGCCTGCTCCATCTTTTTTACTGTATTTCCAGTTGCCAGCATACTTGCTTCCATTGGCATAGGTCATCACGCCAAACCCATTTCGCCACCAGCCCTCTACTTCTCCCACATATTTATCGCCGTTGGTAGATGTGATTGTACCTTTTCTGTAGGGTAAGTCATTCTTGTAATCACCATTAAATAGATCACCGTTTTTGTTGGCAAGATTGCCATTTTTTATAGGGTTTTCTACTACTCTTTCCACCTCGCGGTCGTCGCTGTTATTGTAGTAAGATTTTTTGTAAGAAGGGGTATAACTTCTGTCGCTATTGCTTGATTTGTAAGGAGTGTAAGAGCTATTAGATTTGTAAGGCGTGTAGGAATTGTAAGATGAATAATTGGATGGAGTATAAGACGATTTATAAGGCGTGTAACTATTATAATTAGTGTAAGATTTATATGCAGGTGGCGTATAAGCTGGTTTCACTGGTGCTACATAGTACGACTTGTAGGGTGTGTAAGTGGGTGGCGTGTAACCGGTGTAGCTACCATATTGTTTGTTGTAGCTGGTATATTTGTACTGTGCCAGTGCTATGTTGCAGCCGCATAATACTATTGTAACTATCAATAAAATTCGTTGTTTTTTCATGACTGTTGTTTTGAAAACATAGACAGAATATGTTTTGAATAATAACCTTAAAATACCTTGCCTATACTAATATGATACCACTTGGTTTGTGCATCGGCGGTAATAGGGTAAAGATTAGACATGTTTCGATTGTAGTTGCTGAAAGAGAAGCCATAATACACCTTGCTACTCTTTACGTATTTCAGCTCCACAGCGTTTAAGCCCCCAAACGAGTATTCAGCCATTAGGTGTCTGTACCTTAATCTTACTTTAGAGTACTTATCTGTATTGGGCGAAAAAACTGTTTTGGTGAACAGGTAGTAGGTGTAACCTATATCCAAATTGTGCCTGATGCGAAGAGCGGTGGCAATACCCAATTGGTAATTCAGGAAAAAATCGAGTGAACTTTCTTGGGGTGAAGTATAGTTCTCATTTTCTGCAGCCGCAGTACCCCATTTTGTACCAATGTCTATGGTGTTTTGGATGCCTATTTTCAGTCTCTTATTGCGTTTGTATTTGCTAGCTAAAAAGTAGTTGCTTAACACACTTTCTTGGAGGTGTAGCATAAAGTACTGACCAGTACTTGCATTGCTGGTAGATGGTTGACCTGATTGTTTCAGTGTAGTAGTGCGGTCTATATAGCCCAGCGACATATTCCAATCGAAAAGCCCCATGCTACCTGCACTGTTTTTGTGGTACTTGGGTACTTTTATCAGTGTAAGTGATGGCTCTGTAATGCTGGGTTTCTTTAACGACTGAGCTGCTGCATCGTACATTACTGCCCAGAGTGGCAGGAGGAAGAAAAGTACTCTTTTCATGGGCGGATGCGTTTTTCTACATTACGTAATAGAAACTCGGAATAGCAGTATGGCATCAAAATCAATTGTACCCGATAGCTATGCCTTACCTCTTACGATCAAATGTACGTTGCCCTCCCACCATTGTACATACTACTTTAGTAGTATTTTTTATAGCAGTATAGGTGAAAGTATTAGTATTTCTGATGGTGTGATAGCGGCCGCAAATAGGGTAGGGAGTAGAATGCGGATATGTACAAAACAGAAACAGGTACTTCCTTTTTTGGGAAAAAGAAGTACCTATCGGTAGTTATTTATTGAGTAGGATGCTATATTGTTATTGCGCCATTGGTTTCCTTCTGTAGCTTGAGGTAATAGGTGTATGATAGCGCAAACAGTAATAAGGGCAAAGCAAGGAATGCTATGCTAGCGTCAAGCGGTTGTGTTTTGACAATGGAATAAACGGCTTCTATAAGGTCGAAAACCAAGCCCGCATAGGCCCATTCCTTAAGGCGTCTAAAACCTGGTACTAAAATGGCTATACTACCTAGCACCTTTGCTACACCTATAAAAAATATGAAATACTCAGGATAGCCAAGTGCTTTTATGTAGTCTACAGCTTCTTTTTGCATTAGTACATCGGGTATAGCTGTAATCCCCATAAATGCTGCAAAAAGGGATGTAAACAACCAATATAGTTTTTTGGTCTTTGACATAATATTAGATTTTGTTCCGTTCGTAATGCGAGCTTATTATTTCGATTCAGCATACTTTTTAAAACTGTTCATGATAGCTTGCCAGCCCATTTGTTGGAGCTCTATAGTGTTTTCATTTTCAGCTTCAAATGTTTCTGTAATGGCCGTGTTGTCGCCATTTCCGCAGAAGTGTATTTCTACTTTTCGGTCGTCGCCCAGTGTATAAGCTATCAGTTCATGTTCTTTTATCTCGGTGTATATACCCCAAAAGTCGAAGCCCATACTGCCGTCTTTGGCTTCCATTCTGCTCATTATTTTGCCGCCTACACGCAGGTCATTGGTGGCATGGGGTGTATGCCAGTCTTCAGATGCACTGTTCCATTGGGTTATATCTTCAGGGGTATTCCATAGTTGCCATACTTTATTTATGGGTGCAGCTATAGTGGCACTAACTGTAATCTTTTGTTTTTCCATGATGTATCTTGCTATGTAGGTCAAAGATGCAAATTATACCCCAATTATTTACAGCGAACTTGCGACAAATATTGGTGTTTTTGCGACAGGAAAAGGACAATAGTCTAGGGTAAATTAGGCTGGGGGCAAGAAACTAGATATGCCCTTCAGCGGCGCTCCAAACAAGCCCGGTAGCAGATATATGATAAAAGTAAACAACAAAATGGCTATAAAAAAAGTAGCTAACGATACATACTTTTCGCCATACCTGTTGCGGTTTGGTGCATAATCTTTAGGAAACTTGATAAAGCCCAACATGTACAAACCTACAATACCACACAACAGTATAACTAGTATGATAAACATATCTCGGCTCAACAAATTCCAACCCAGTGCAATGTCGGCATAAGAGAAAAACTTGATCCCGATGAGTATGGATATGAACCCTAGTATTACTTTTATTTGGTTGAGGAATACCTTAGATGATACAAATATTTTGAGAATTTTGGGGTAAAGTATCGGCACACAAAGCCCCACTGCAAAGCCAAACAAACTCACTATTGGCCCACCAAAACCCACATCAGATGTAAACAACAGCACTATTACCAGCATGGGCATTAACGACGAAAAAGCCACAATAGGCAGTGTAAGTGCCATATAAAAAATACCCAGAGGGGTGTCAGTTTTGGCTTTTGTGGCAGTGGGGTCTGTCCAAGATACAGGTAGTTTTATATCGAAAGCGCCGATAAAAATAAGCCCCAGCCCCACAAAAAGCCTGAATAATATAAAATTAAATAGCCAATGACTGGTAAACTTCCCTAGCCCTGTTACATTGATGACAATTGCTATTATTAAGCCCAGCAAAGTAAATATACTAGTAACTGAGAAAACGTAAATCAGCCTGTTTTTTAACCCTTGTTCTTTTGATAAGCTTCGGGGTGCCAGCACACCAGCTGTGATGGGCGACACCGCATAAATAAAAGGAGTAAGCACTGTAAGCACTCCCACAGCAAGCGACTTGAGCAACAATATCAGGTAAATAACAATGGTGGTATGTAGCATATCAGGAACGCTGTGTTGGGGTTATTGTATTTCTTTTTATCCTTCTTCCACAGTTTTTGCTTATTACTTGTTTCTTTACCTCAACTAGTTAAGTCCATCAATAATGGCGACAATCTTGCTGAATGCATCTTCATCTTTTATTACATATTCTTCTGCTCCCTTTCTTATAGTTTGAAGGGCTGTTCCATATGCATCTTGGCTAGATAGCATGATGACGTGTATGTACTTATTGATGCGTTTTATCTCTTCCAGTATTTGCATGCCATTTTGGGCATCTTTATTTTCAGAGTTCAGGTTGTAGTCGAGTATCACTACATCAGGTTGTTGTCTTAGTTGTTTCAGGCAATCTTCTCCAGTACTAAACAATACAATTTCATGCATGGTTTCTCTTGTCAGGAAATCTTCCAGTGCCATTGCCATCATTTCGTTGTCTTCAACTACAAATATTTTTTTTGCAATTTTTTTGGCCATAGAAAGGGGAAATTTTACTGAGTATTTTTGCTACTCATTCCAAATGTAATATTTATTGCCGGATTTTTGCTAGTGTAAATTAGAGTTAATACAAACTTTTCAAAGTCATATTTGCTTTTTATTTATTGGCATAAACTTGTAAATCAGTGCCCCTTTGTGCCTTGGTAGTATTAATATTAAGCGTCAATAATTCTTCTTTGCACATGTGATTACCTGATTGTACATTTAGACCACATTTCAATCGATAACATGAGGCAAAAAATACAAGAGCGATTACTTCAACCGCAAACATTGTTAATTGTCTTTATAATAGCTGCCATTGGTGCTGCCGTGCAGATGATACTTTTGGGTACACATCCGTTTATTATGCCTAAGCCTGGCACCTTTCCAAATGATATCATGAACAAACCAGAATTCATGAATCAGTTCAATGGCAAACAAATGACGGAGTACAATAACTACCTCATTTTTAAGTATTCTTTTTTTCACTTGCTGGACGGCACTAACTTGTATACCATATACCCAGACCGCCATTGGGACTTTTTCAAGTACAGCCCCACGTTTGCACTGTTTATGGGCACAATGGCCTATCTGCCCGATGTTTTGGGGCTTTCTATCTGGAACATACTCAATGCAATAGCAGTGTACTATGCGATACGCATGTTGCCCCTCAAAACTAAGACCCAATGTATGATACTGTGGTTTGTGGCTATGGAGTTGCTTACATGCCTGCAAAATACCCAAAGCAATGGACTAATGGCAGGGCTGATGATAGCTGCCTATGGCTCTATGCAGCGGGGCAAATCATTATGGGCAACCTTGTGGATAGTGCTAGCGACCTACATAAAGGTATATGGCGCTATTGGTTTCTGTCTGTTCTTGTTCTATCCCGATAAGATTAAGTTTATCCTTTATTCGGCATTGTGGATGGTGGTATTTGCCATACTACCACTAGCTGTAACACCTATGCACACCCTCATAGATCAGTACAAGTACTGGGCAGAATTGATGATAGCCGATGCACAAGCTGCTACTGGTATGTCGGTAGCTGGCTGGCTGCGTACATGGTTTGGGATAGACAATGTGAAATCGACTGTGAGTGTAGTGGGTTTGGTACTGTTTCTGATACAGTTTGTGCGGATTGATGTGTACAAAAATGAGGTATACAAGCTACTCATGCTGGCATCTATGCTGATATGGGTAGTGATATTCAATCACAAAGCAGAGTCGCCTACCTTCATTATTTCTATAGCAGGTGTAGCTATCTGGTATTATGCTACACCCAAGGCTACCTGGCGCACCGTGGTGTTTGCGTTGGCATTTATATTTACAAGTTTGGGTACTACAGATATTTTCCCACCCTATGTACGCAATCATTTTATTTACCCCTACACAATCAAAGTTGTACCTTGTATAGTGGCTTGGGTGCTAGTATTTGCCGATATACTGATGTTGAAGCGTTCCGCTGCAATAAGTCCAGACAGGCTACACGAAGCGCATTAAACAGCTCAAGTAAACGCATAAGGGTTCATTGAACTACTCTATCAAAAAGCTACTATCGTCGGCTGACAGTAGATTCAGGTTTACGTCCATACCCGCTATACCTTCTATTGAGCCTTTGATGTGGGCTGTGCTCAGTAGTACTTTTTCCAGTTGTTTCTCGCGTGCTTTCCATAGTTTTTCCATTTGGTCTCGCTCGCGCTGTATGGATATACGCATGCTCATAAATCCCTCTCGCACTGCGGTCCATTGCTCTGAAAATTCGGAACTAATGAGGTAGTTGTAGAGCAATGTCATTTTATCGCCTTTGTTGTCTTGGCTTTTTTTTGCGTTGTAAACTTTGAGTATCAAGTCGCGTAGCACAGCTACTACCGCTCTTACTTCTCGGAAGTTGCAGATCCATACGCCCTCGCGTTCTCCAAAGCTGTCCATGTCTTTTGGGGTAGCTTGTGTTACTAGTACAGCAAGGTCGGCACCTGTGGTACGCATATCTACCTTTAGTTTTTCTATCCAGTCTGTACCAAAGTCTTTGGTGCGCTTACTTTCGAAAATTATTTTTCCACATTCTTGTCCGTAACCGTTGCGGACGGTAAGTATGCAGTCTGCACCACGTTTCCCTTTTCCTACTTCGCCCACCACGTCAAACGGGAAAGTGCTGCGCAGCAAGTCTTCCAGAGCCAGCTCCTGCACCTCGCCTTGCAGCTGCATAGAGCCCTGTTCTGATTTGCGTTTCATTTCTTCTATCATCCGTTTCTGATCTTCCAGCTGCTTATCGCGTTCTTTGAGTTTCATTTCAAATTCGGTGATATGGACTTTGTTTTTTTCTTCAGCGTTTTTCTTTACATCTTCTTCTATCCGTTCTCTTTCAGCCAGCATTCTGCGTTGCATTTCCAGCTCCAGTTCTTGTTCTTTGGTTTTTAGTTCTTGCATTTTGCGCATGAACTCCAGTTCTTTTTCGCGGGCTTCATTCAGCTTACTCTCTTTGGTTTTATTGTCGTCTTCGAGCAGACGTAGTTTGTGCTCATAGTCGGCCCCTACTTTTGCCATCATTTCCTGTCTTAGTGCAGCCTCCATGAGGCGTTTTTCGTCTTCCAGTTTTTTGGCTAGGTCTTGCTGCTGTTGTTGTAGTTGCAGTTCCCGCATGCGATATTGCTCTTCTTTGTCTTTTTGCTGTTGTTGCAATATGTTTTCGCGCTGCAGGTATAGCTCTTCTCTTTCTTTTTGTTTTTCCAGCCATTTTTTATTGAATTCTTTCGATAATTCTTCTCTTACCGATTGTGCGATGGCGGCAGTAGGTTCAAATTGCGTATTGCAGTTGGGGCAGATAACAGATGTGGACATAACCAAAAGTAGAAAAATATGCCCTCAAACAGAAATCGAAAAATGCAATCTTTGGTTTACTTATACCTCACAACTGCTTTTTGCTGTATTTTACACACCGTATGTATATGCGTGGCTACCTTATAATTATATTTTGGTGTACGTCTTTATCGGTCTTGGCTCAGTCAAAGGCTGAAAAGAAGGCCGACCTACTATACACTAAGGCGCTAACATTGAAAGCATCGCGCGAACATGCGGAGGCTTGTAAAGTAATGGAGCAGTGTGTAAGGTGGGCGCCTACCAATGCTGATGCACACAGCCTACTGGGGCAATGGTATTTTGAAGGACATGACTTTAACAAAGCAACAGAGGCATTCAGGAGAGGTACCAATAACTGTAGGAATGGAGGTAGTCGTTTTGCCAGGCCGCTAGCCCGTAGTTTGATCTACACAGGTAAGTCTGCGGAGGCCCTTCAACTTATCAATAATTATGCAACAATACGAGATAGTGCAGACTGGAATTTTCTGCGTAGGCAGGCGTTGTTTGTAGCTGAGGCGCACAAAAGGTCGTGGGGAGTGTGGCCGCAAAGTATGGGTGTGAGGGTAAATACAGCATATCCCGAGTTGTTTCCGAGTATGGCAGTAGATACCCAATATCTGTACTTTACAAGACGCATACGTAACATGGACGAAGACCTGTATTATGCACAAGCAGATTCGTGCGGGGGATGGCTAGCTGGTCGAAATATGGGTGATCCACCCAATACTTCTAATCAGGAGTCGGCACAATTTGTATCTGCCGATGGGCATTATCTGTTTTTTACCCGATGCGAAAACCGGAGTGAGAATGGAGCAGCAGAAGGTGGGTGTGACTTGTTTATGGCATACAGACCTAAGATGGATACTGACTGGACAATAGCTCAGCCATTTGGTCTAACTATTAATACCACTGCATTTGAGGGAATGCCATCGCTATCGCCCGACAATAGGGAACTGTACTTTGTAAGCGACCGCCCTGGTGGATATGGAGGGTATGACATATACTATTCTCAGTTTGATAACGGACTGTGGCAGCTTCCTGTGAATGCAGGGCCAGGTGTGAACACCCCTGGCAACGAAACAACACCTTACATCGCTACTGATAACAAAACACTGTATTTTGCCAGCGATTATTGGCCAGGTATGGGAGGTACAGACTTGTTTATAAGCAGGCGCAAAGGTGCTGAAGCATGGAGCAAAGCAGAAAACATGGGGTATCCGATAAACACCCCACACGACGAAAAAAGCGAATACATTTCGCTAGATGCAAGCACGTTGTACTTTGCATCTGACAGAAATGGACCTGCAGGCAATTATGATCTGTTTCAGGTAGGTATACCGCCCATTGGAGCACCTACACCCATGAGTTATTTACAGGGCAGGGTGATGGATAGCATAACACATGTGCTGCTCAACTCAGCGGCAATGCTAATATGTAATGCGGCTACCGGCGATACACTATATGAGTTGCGAAGCAACCGGGGGGATGCGAGCTATGTGATAACACTGCAGCCAATGCGCACTTATGCAATACACACAGCTCGCACGGGCTACCAGCCGGTGAGCGATACTGTGCAATTTACTGCAGAGTACAATTCTAAACCCCTGACCCACAATGTGATGATGCTTCCAATAGGGTACAATCCTATAGTGCCTATTAATGACAGCTTAATAGCTACGGTACACTTTGATGTAAACATCACTGAGCTATCGGCAGCAGATAAACAACAACTGCAACAGCAACTGAGCCCTTGGCTGGAAGAGAAAGGCGTAGTGATATATGTAAATGCCTATACCGACAATACAGGAACACCGATGATCAACGAAGGACTGTCTTACAAGAGGGCAGGAATTATAGCTCAGGAAATAGTTTCATTAGGATTTGAGGAGACATCGGTTATTGCGAAGGGATGGGGGGAAGCCAATCCTGTAGCAACAAATGAAACGGAAGAAGGTAGGTATAAAAACAGACGCGTAGAGGTGATCATACGCAGGTGATAGCCGTTAAAGGAAGCCGAAATTCCATTATTTTGTTATCGTTTCTTATCTGTATTGTTTCTAATAAACTTTGACATATCTTGTGTCAGATTCAAATAATCATACTTACGGCCATGTAAATAGCTGTTGTTGTACAGTAATACAGGTAGATCGCAGATGATTAAAACAACACACACACTACAAATTCTTGCCCTATTTTTTGTTCTGGCTTCATGCTCAGATCAAAAGCATAGACCTGTAGCTACTAATGCACAATTAGATAGTGTGTTTAGGGTAGCAGATAGACTGTCTGATTCTGGAATGAAAAAAGAGTCGTTAGCACTTGTGACTTCTGCCTACAAAACTTTTAGTCCACTATCATTGACTGATCATATCAATTATTTTTCCTACTGCAATATTATATACAATAAGAACAGGGAATATAGCAGATCTATAGGTATGGCAGACAGCATGATGAGTGTGCTGGACAATACCACGGAAACAAAACATCCGGAAATAACGAAGTGGCGTATTGTGGCTTATAATATGAAAGCCGATGCGCTGTTTGCCAAGGGGATGTATAATGATGCTTATAACTATTATAACATAGCGCAGATACTGGCTGTAAATAATCAGGACTCGTGCTCTATGCGTACCTACTCCTACAGCCTAGCTATGACGTTGTATAGACAACAACGTTATCAGCAATCGGCACAGCGGTTTGCAGAGGCATACTATCAGGCAGGTGCCTGCCCTGAAGATTTTAATAATTTCTACTTCAGACAGGAAATGCTAGACAACATAGGTCTGTGCTATAATGCAGTAGGCAAGTATGACAGTGCTCTATATTACTACAGGAAAGCAATGGAGTATCTGAATGCTAGCACAGGGAAATTTGAAAATAAGCTGCCCAATGTATACGAAGCGCCAAAGGCAGTGGTGTATGGCAATATGGCTGAGGTGTATATGCATCAGGGCAGATTTGATAGTGCTAAAGTGCTTTATGAGCATTCTATAAATATAAATTTGCAAAAGGGGTACACCAACAGCGATGCGATTGTAAATCAGGTGAAACTAGCCGACCTCTATTTTAAAACAGGAGATGTACAACTATCGAAAATAACGCTAGATAGAGTAAAAGCAGAGCTGGATACGCTGCCTGACAGCCAAGTGGAGATGCTGTGGAACAAGCTCATGTGGAAATATAGCGAGCACACCCGCGACTCGCTGAAGGCGTATCGCCACCTAAGGTTGTACACATTGCTGAATGAAAACTATATAAGTGCCAACAAAGCCCTGATGGAGACCGACCTAGACATGAGGGTAAAGGACCTAGAGAAACAATACAGAATAAACTTACTAATAGAGGATAAGAAGCAACAAAAAACATACCTCACCATAGTGACAATACTGGCGGTGATGTCGGTAGTTATCTTGTTTTTGATATTGAGGAATGCGTATAGGTCAAAGCAGAACATAAAACTCCTTACCAACCTGAATAATACAGTAAATGAGCAGAAGCGCAAACTGGAAGTAGCGCTGGAAGAACTGAAAGTGCAGGAAAAAGATAAAACTCGAATATTGAATTCTGTGGCTCATGATGTAATGAACCCTATAGCGGCTATAGTTTCGCTGACAGATATATTGCTATATGAGCAAGATAACTACACTGCTGAGCAACTAGAGGTAATAAACCTGATAAAAGAAGCCAGTAATAACTCTATAAACCTAAGTAAGGACATACTAGAAGCCGCAGAAAACACCATAAACAAAACCCTGACGAAGGAGCGAACAGATATCAATCAATTAGTAGCGCGGTCGGTGGAATTGTTGTGTTTTGGGGCACAGTCTAAGAAACAAACCATAGTGCCACATATGCCCTCACAAACTGTGTATGCCAACATATACAAAGACAAGATGCGAAGGGTAATCAACAACATACTGGGCAATGCCATAAAGTTTAGCCATGAGGGCTCAAAGATAGATATAACGCTAACCCAGGAGGGGGGCAACGTGCACATAGCTGTGCGAGACTATGGGATAGGTATACCTGAACAAAATAAGGCACATGTGTTTGACATGTTTACAGATGTAAAGCTACCCGGCACATCGGGTGAGGTAGCTCATGGGCTGGGACTATCTATATCGCTGCAAATAGTACGTGCCCACAATGGTGATATATGGCTGGAAAGTGAGCTAGGCAAGGGTACTACGTTTCATATTGTGTTTCCTGTGGGTGGGTAGAGGGGGTAAGTAAAGGAAAATGGAATAGTATAAATTTACCTAAATTTCTCACAGCTTTACTTACTAGCCTTTACTCTATCGGATTGGTGATAGGGGAGTTCGTGGTCTTGTGGGTTTTGGTAAATGAGGATTTCGTAGTTTTTATCTTTTTCTGAGTAGCCTGAGAACATAATTTGCACATCTCTCATACGCTGCGCATCGCATACGTAGCATACTGTTTTGTCGGCAGCTAATTCTTTACTGCACTTGGTGGTGATGGTGGCTTTTATTTTGTTGTAGTCTTTTACATTGTTGGTGCGGTAAATGGCATAGCATTCATTATCGTTGATAATGGTGGTGGTGTAAAATGTGCCAGCTACTGCATAGTGATGCTGGTATTGGTTTTCTGAACGTTCAAACGACTTGGATTGAAGGAAATAGGTAAGTTCGTCTTCCTTGTTGCATATTTTTTTGTTTTCTAGTATTTGCATGAATATGCTGTGCTGTGCTATAGCGGCATAGCAGGGAAGGGATATAAGTAGTGTAAGGAGTATCTTTTTCATAACTAACTCTTTATTTATCCCAAAGCTATAAAGTAAATCTGATTATTTTAGTACTACTGTTTGCCTTTTGTTGCACCTACTATCCTGGTGTTCTTACATTTGCTGGGCATACTATCAACTACGTTATGGATAACACAGTTATTTTTCCGGTGAAACTGTCTCTACGTCTGGACTGGAGCGAGATGGACCTCTTTGGACACATCAACAATGTTGCTTACTTCAAATATATACAAGCATCGCGGGTGCATTACTGGGAGTTGACGGGTGTGGCCGCATCTTTTGAGCAGACTAGAGTGGGTCCTATTTTGCTTTCAACCAATTGTCAGTTTATTACACCATTGCACTATCCAGGCAATATTGTAGTGGAAGCAAGAATGGAGTTTATAAAAAACACAAGTTTTGGTATTCATCATCGGATACTATCGCCAGATGGGCAGATAGCTGCTGAGGCACACGATGTGATTGTTAATTACGATTTCAATCTTAGCGAGAAAACGCCTGTGTCCAGCCAATTCAGACAGGCAGTGGAGGAGATAGAAGGTAGGGTGTTTTAGGGGAGGGGTGAGGAATTTAAACTTCGATGTGAATTCCGTTCCAAGGATCAATAATATTCAGTCCTTCGATTTTCTTAAAGTCAGAAACATTACGGGTGATTAATGAATGCTTGTACACTATAGCTGATGCAGCGATTGCAGCATCAGCTAGTTTAGTTTTGTATAATGATCTGATTTCGGCAGCTTTGAGCCTCACAGGTTTGTCGAGTTCAACAATAAATGAGTCAGATATAAAGTTTAGAAGTATGTTTTTCTCCTGTTGGTTTGGGGTTTTCCAACTCAATAGTTCTATTTCTGTTATTGCCGAAATAGTGGGCGGTGCTACCTTTAGAATGTTGTCGATAACTTCGGCACATTGGGGTGGCAACAAATTTTGAAGGTAGTAAATTACAATGTTTGTGTCCCAAAGGTAAGTCAGTCCCATTCGTTTCTAAGTTCAGCAAGTTGAGCATTTACCTCATTTAGTTTCTGAGAGGTTAAAGCACCTTTGTATTTTACTTCCCAGTTCACTTTTGCAGTATCTGCATCTTGTGAATAGCGTAGCCTTATAAGATGTAAGGCTTCTAAGTCTTGCAGCAGTTTTAAAGCATCTGCATTTATGAGATCTACCGTAACACTTTGCATAATAACGGTGTTTATTTAAATATAAAGTTAGTATTTATAGCAATAATAGTGAGATATTTATTTTGAAACTATACATTATTCATTAGTACTGCTAACTTAATCTGCATTGCTGATGAACAAAATAAACAATATGCCTTTGAACAATTACTTCTTTTTGTACAGTTCTTTAACTCTATCCAGATGGCTAATAAATTTTTGTACATCTGGGTCGTAAGAGTAACCTTCTGGAATAATTTTATTGCCGTTTTCGTCTACGTAGAAGTAAAAGGGCTGAGAATTAGAGCCGAATTTAGTGGCTTGCAAATCAGCGTTTTTGTTACCAACTGTCACTACCAGGGAATTAAGGATTTTAGAGAAATATTGTTGCTCTTCGGGTAGTTTCACACGGTTGAAATCGCAATAGAGGGAAGCTACCACAAAGTCTTCTTTAAGTCTTTTTGCCACTTCGGGGTTTGACCATACCTGTGATTCCATCTTGCGGCAGTTAACACAGTTGATGCCAGTGAAGTCGAGCATTACGGGCTTCTTCAGCACCTTGGCAGCTGCTAGTGCCTCTTCGTAATCGAAGTAAGTAACCAACCCCATTTTTTTCACTACTGGTGGCTCGTATAATTTCATGTCCTCCACATACTTTACAGGTGCTACTCCACTGTTGTTTTTACTTTGTGGCGATGGGTTGTCGTCACAACAACCAAACTCATCGAAAGTACCCATAGGAGGGAGGAATGCACTCATGCCATTGAGCGGAGCACCCCACATGCCGGGTAGCAGATATACCGCAAATGTGAATGAAATAATGGCGAGAAACAGCTTGAATATAGACACATACTCCTGACCATACACATTTTTAGGTGGCGCATCATCGTGAGATAGGGTGAGTTTGCCCAGTAGATAAATGCCCAGTAATATGGCCAATACAATCCAAATGGCTATAAATATTTCTCTATCCAGCAGACGCCAGCCCATTGCCAAATCGGCATTGGACAGGAATTTTAAAGCGAGCATCAATTCTATAAAGCCCAGTACTACTTTTACCTGATTGAGCCAGCCGCCTGAAGATGCCATTTTATTGATCATGCCGGGGAATATGGCAAACAAGGCAAATGGTAATGCCAGACCTACTGAGAAACCAAACATCCCAACAGCTGGACCGGCTATACCACCCTTAGAAGCCTCTACAAGAAGTGTGCCTACGATGGGGCCAGTACAAGAAAAAGATACGATTACCAGAGTAAGTGCCATAAAAAATATACCTGCAAAACTGCCTACACCTGCTCTGGAGTCGGTAGCATTGGTCCAAGATGAGGGGAGTGTTATTTCGAAAGCACCTAAGAAAGAAATGGCGAATATGACAATGAGTACAAAGAAAAACAGATTGGCGCGCCAGTCTGTAGAAAGCGTATTCAGTGCTGCCGAACCGAAAATTGCTGATACCAACACACCCAATATGGTGAAGATAACAATGATAGACAGTGAGTAGTAAATAGCGTTTTTTATACCCTCGGCTCTTGTTTTGCTGCGCTTGGTAAAGAAGCTTACGGTAATGGGGATCATAGAAAAGATGCATGGGGTGAAGATGGCTATAATACCACCGCCTAAGCTGAGGAGAAACAGACCCAGTAGCGATTTGTCGACAGGCGCCGTATCTGTTTTGCTACTTTCTGTTGTTTTTTGTGCGGTGCTATCGCTGGTAGGGGGGGCGGCAGCTACAGCTGTGGTGGTTGTTGTGTCGGGCTCGGCTGTTGCAGTTGCATTGGTATCAACAGCTACACTTGCTTCTGCACCACCAGCATCATTGATAGCTACAGAAAAGGGAAGTGTTTTGGGAGGCAAGCACATTTTATCGTCACATACCTGATAAGAGTAGGTGC
>CAMDNC010000056.1 GCA_945902755.1 Flavipsychrobacter stenotrophus | reverse complement strand
CGCACCTCGCAAAAACCAGATTCAGTGTTAATTTCTAAGTAAAAAGGTGCAAATAGCAAGTAGCACAGTATACTAAGTAATACTAGCAGAATTGATAATAGCCATACCACTTTCTAATTATTTATGTAAAGGTAGCATCCCCCGAAAGGTGGCATATTGACCATAGTTAGAGGAAAATATGATTTTCAACATAAGCCAAACTGTAACACACCATTCTTATCCTTATTCGGGATTTTATATAAAATTCAAGCTACTGAACTTCTCCATTTGGGGCAGCTATACAGAGACGCACCCGCTCATACTACAACACCTACATTTTTTTTACAAATCCCTCATCATATTTACTACCAACAACACCCATTTACCTACTTTTATCCTATGAAACACCTGATACTTTGCTGCTTATTGTTTCCCTTCGCGGTTGTTGCACAGATGCCTGCAAACCACTCAAAACCAAAAACATCCGCTTTCACTAAACCAACACCCACAAAAAAATTCCCGTTCAATAAGGCGGCATATACGCTCCTCATTTCCTTTGAGCCACTCAATACCGACCCCATGCTCTGGGACACCGTCGCCAAAAAATTTGTCAACAAACCCAACCTACCTTTCCCAGATACCCTAGGTTATGTAGATGTGCACGAAATAAAACTTTTGTCTGCCCTTGGCTCCCAGCAGCTATACCATACTTTGCACACACACATCAGCACCCGTCACACAGAGTATGGTTGTTACTGGCCCCGAAATGCCATCCTATTCAGAGACAGTACCCATAAAACTATAGCTCGACTAGAGATCTGTTTCGAATGTGAAGGCGCTGTAGCATGGCCAGACAAATACCAACCCGATGTTGAAAACAATGATTACGATGTTATTAAGAAGATATTTATTGATAACGGCATCAAGTATGGCACAGTAGAAAATTAGGTGCTTTACAAATTATTTTTTACCACACCTCCGTCTTCGGGGAGACTCAACGACGACGGACCTATTACATATAACAAGCCCCAAAGGGGTGTACTATCATAGCGGTGGGCATCGCCCACCGAAAACAAGCAAGAATACCCCTAGCCCCAACGGGGCGAAATATCCTCACTCGTTTTCCTAAGGTCAACTGGAACTGCCAATAATATTCGTTCTCCCGAACACCTTCACTTTCCAGCATTTTATTCTATTCCTCCGTCGTTGGTATTGCTCACCATCTGCCAGCACATCCGCAGATAACAGTTGGCAAAAGAACCTCCTTTACTTGCAATAAATCCACATCTCAAAATGTGGATATCTTAATCTCTGCCACACCCACATTGGCGCACTTTTTGCGGCATCAGTAGATCGGTTTTATATTCTGCCATTACCCAGAAAAACCACAAACATTATGTCAGCAAATCAATTCCAAAAGCACCGTAACAACATTGAAACAGAAACCCATATCACCACGCCACCTACCTGCAATTACATGCAAACCGGAAAAGTGAATAGCATTGATAATCAATCACTTAACCACCAAAACCCATGAAAAAACCGGAAACAAACCGGAAATTAAAAACAAACCACATATGACCAGATACCTCTACAAAAAACTAGCCGATAGATATAAGAACGCCCAGCCCTTGATGGTGCCTTTTGATGCCGAAGATGGATACCCCAAAACATCAATAGAAACAACAAAACCCTAACCCATGACAAAATGACCCATAGTAGCACTGCACCGGCAGAAAACCAGCACCAGGCAGCCGCCAGTAGCCGAAGGACAACAGCGTAGAGCTACTTTTTTGTCAGCGGAGCGATTGACAAAAAATTTCCTTTTCTTTTGGTACTTTTCTTTTTGAAATAAAAAGAAAAGTACGAGCCCACGGTCAGAACAATACCGAGCAGAAAACACCACTACCAGAAAAGTGAATAGCATTGATAATCAACCACTTAGACCCCAAAAACTATGAAACACCGGCAAACAACCGGAAAACACCGGAAATTAAAAACAAACTAAATATGAACCCTAAACCAAAACACCCAATCAACTCACATTCCCCAAATAAAACATATCATCGCCTCACACTAACCCCAACCTACAATTACACACATACCCCTCAAATTCATAAAAAACCACTATCACAAAACCAATAGCAACACCCACAAAAAAAACACCGTTTCAGCAAGTGCCAAAACGGTGTCTTCATATCAATAATTCAACAGTATTTATACTTCCCTACTTGGGTCAAACGCTTCCAACTCTTTAGCCACAGCCGAAAGGAAGCTGGCACCTATAGACCCATCTATTATGCGATGGTCATAGCTCATAGACAGATACATCATGTGGCGAATAGCTATTACATCACCATCTTCTGTTTCCAGTACCATTGGGCGCTTTTTGATAGCACCCACTGCCAATATAGCCACCTGAGGCTGATTGATAATAGGCGTACCCATCAAGCTACCAAAAGTACCTACATTGGTCACCGTAAATGTACCACCCTGAGTGTCATCAGCTTTCAGCTTGTTATTGCGTGCAGCATTAGCCAGTGCATTTACATCCTTGGTAAGACCCAGCAGATTTTTGGTTTCAGCACTTTTTATAACTGGCACTATCAGGTTGCCAGATGGCAATGCTGTAGCCATCCCCAGATTAATATCTTTTTTCATGATGATGTTGTAGCCATCCAGACTGCTATTGATCATCGGGAACTTGCGAATACAGTTTACAATTGCCTCAAAGAATATAGGAGTGTAGGTTATCTTCTCACCATATTTCTTCTCAAACTGACCTTTGTTTCTGTCTCTCCATTTTACTATGTTAGTCACATCGGCCTCTGTAAAGCTCGTTACGTGTGGCGATGTTGCCTTACTGCGCACCATATGGTCGGCAATGAGTTTCCTCATTCTATCCATTTCTATGATCTCCACATTACCCGATACCACCATTGGCGCAGCAGCAGGTTTTGCAGCAGCTACTACAGGGGCAGCAGGGGCTGGTGTAGCGGCTGGTTGTGGCGCAGCGGCTACAGCCGGTGCAGCAGCCCTATTAGCCACATATGCAAGTATGTCTTTTTTAGTTACACGACCTTCATTGCCAGTGCCAGGTATGCCCTCCAGCTCAGTCATACTGATACCTTCAGTACCAGCTATGTTCAATACCAATGGCGAATAGAATCTGGCACCACTGCTTGCCTGGTGGGTTGCAGCTACGGCTACAGGAGCGGCTACAGCAGCAGTAGCTACAGGTGCAGCAGCCACTACAGGCGATGGGGCTGGCGCAGCAGCTACTGCACCACCAGCATTGATGCGGGCTATCACAGCACCTACAGGCACTACATCATTCTCCTTATATAGCAATTCAGTTATTACACCTGCACCAGTAGAGGGCACTTCGCTGTCTACCTTATCTGTGGCTATGTCCAGTAGGGTTTCATCCATTTTCACGGTGTCACCTACCTGTTTGTGCCATTTGAGCACGGTAGCTTCCATTATGCTTTCTCCCATTTTGGGCATTACAACATCAACTATCGCCATAATATGGTTTTAAGTTATTTTACAAAAACGCTGCAAAAATAATCATTTGAGGGGCATTTTTTGTGCTTTTTATTTTAATGAGCCCTTAGCTCCACATTAATTAATACTTATGTCTCTTCAGCCTACTCATCATCACAGCATAAATTGGCATTTTTGGTTGCTCCCACTCCATATAGCTGGCGTCATTAACATACAGATTGCAAGATGCCACGAAAATGCTACTTTCACACTTTGAATTTCGGTGTTTTCTAAAATCGTGTTTATGTTTCGTTGTTCGTTGCTTTTGTTCAGTTTCATATTCATTTCTTGCTCAGTTAATGCGCAATCTCCTAAACGCGAATTCAGGGGTGCATGGATCGCCACCGTTGCCAATATCGATTGGCCTTCTAAGCCCGGTTTAGCAGCAGTTGAGCAGCAGCAGCAGTTTGTTCGCCAATTAGACCAGTTGCAGTCCTTGGGCTGCAACGCAGTAATAGTGCAGGTAAGGCCAGTATGCGATGCCTTTTATGCCTCTAAAAAAGAACCCTGGAGCCATTACCTTACTGGTCGTCAGGGCGAACCTCCATTTCCCTACTACGATCCGCTGGTATTTATGGTAGAGGAGGCGCACAAACGCAATATGGAGTTTCATGCTTGGTTCAACCCCTTTAGGGCACTCATGGACAGCAAAAAAAACCTCAATCCACCCAATCATGTTACTCGCACTCATCCCGACTGGATCATCAGTTATGGTGGCAAATCCTATATAGACCCAGGCATACCTGATGCTCGCGACTATGTGATAGATGTAATAACAGACGTAGTAAAACGATATGATATAGATGCAGTGCACCTCGACGACTATTTTTACCCCTACCGTGTACCCGGTCAGGAGTTTGGTGACGCCAAAAGCTATGCCAAATACGGACAAGGCACCAGCAAAGACGACTGGCGCAGAGAAAACGTTAGCCGTTTTGTTACCCTGCTCAATACCAGTATTAAACACACGAAACCCTACATGAAGCTGGGCATTAGCCCTTTTGGTGTGTGGCGAAACAAAAGTAAAGACCCTCAAGGCTCAGACACAAAAGGCGGACAAACCACCTACGACGACCTGTATGCCGACGTACTGATGTGGCTGCAAAAAGGATGGGTAGACTACATGATGCCACAGCTCTACTGGGAGCACGCCCACAAGGCTGCACCATTCTCTGTGTTGCAGCCCTGGTGGTACGAGCATTGCTACCAGAGGCATGTATATTACGGATTGGGTTTGTATAGAATGACCACAGCCAAAAGTGGCCCTTATGCCTCTCCTAATGAACTCATGTGGCAACTAAGAGATATTCGCCAGCGCTGCCCCAACTCTGGTTATTCTTTTTACAGCGCCTCCTGCTTCGATAAAATAAAAACACCTATAAAAGACAGCTTGCAAAAAAACTTTGCAAAGTACCCAGCACTCATACCCCCTATGACCTGGATAGATAGCATAGCACCCGAAGCACCTATTTTATCTGCGACGGATGGCAAGCTGGAGTGGCAAAGCAAAAACACAGATGGCGCTCCAGAAAGATATGTTCTCTACAGGTTTGCTGCCAATGAACCTATCGACCTAGAGCGCAATGACCGTATTATTTCCATACAACAAGAGAACACATACAAAGACCCTACCGCTAAAAAAGGAACGGTCTATGTGGTAACAGCCCTTGATAGAATGTGGAACGAGAGCAAAGCAAGCAATACTGTAAAAATGTAAACCTTTATGCGGTTGTGTTTGTAATTGCTTTTTCCTCTTTAGGTTTTTTGCCCATCAGCTTATCTACCCATTTTTTCGACATAAAGGGTCGCTCTATATAGAGGTAAAAAACCGATGCTACTAACAATATTGGAATAATAAGTAGCACAAACTGCAAAAACAAATTGGGCAAATAATAGTTTGTAAATGTTACATTGACAGTATATCTACCCAGCATAGATATTACCGAATAATGGATAAGATAGGTAGTGTAGCACATTCCTCCTATTATCGGCACAAACTTGTAGCTAAATATCTTTTTTACTATTTCATTTCTAAGAATGATATAATAAAACAAGCCTATCATAAACGGAAACAATATAGCAAGTGGCAAAAGTTCCAATCTTGGAGCGTCCTCCCATCTTGGCATCAAAAACATCACCAGAAATACTATCAGAGCTACTGGAGCCATCCACTTTTTCTGAAAAGTATTGATAGCAAACCCACTTACATAAAAGTCTGCAATCAGTATCCCTATCAAAAAGTGTTGTATCGATCCATACAAGCTCAAAAATGTAGGGGGGAAAAAGTGTTGTAGGGTTACAAACAAAACTATTAAACCAGATATAAGCAGTCGTCTAAATACACGTGGCAATGCTACCATTCTAAACAGTAATGGTGCTATAATGTAATATTGAATCTCCACCTCCAGCGTCCATGCCACAACCGTGACAAGAGGAGTATGATGAAAAATAAGATTGTGTGAGTAAATCAGTGAAGCTAACAAACTAGGAAACAGTGTAGCAAATGTATTGGTGTGTAATAATAACTGAGCTATGAAAATGCATATCATTACTATGAAGTAGGGTGGCTCCAATCTTGTAACCCTACGTATATAATACTGCTTAAGGTCTATTTTTTTGCCATTATTTATAAAGTGATGGGCAAATGGCATGCAAAGAATAAACCCGCTAATAGCAAAAAATAAGGGCACACTCCTATCCGCATTCACAAAAAACTGATCAAACCAGTAATAGTCTTGCGGATTATCAACGAACTTGACTTTGGTTTTTTCTAGAAAAAATCCCTTTATATGGAACAAAGTTACCAACGTAAGTGACAGGAAACGCATTCCATCAATTTCAGCCAGATATATCTGGTTGCTGGTAATACGTCGGAATTTATTCGCCAGTGTGGTTAACATTCTTTCAGTAATACATTGAGGGCTAAAGGTATAAATCTTTGAATAATGAACCAAACGACAATTACTATGAAATCTGCGTAAATTCGCCCTCTTATGAATAAAGAAAGAGAACTGGCGCTGGTGGTAGACAAAATTGTGGCGAACGACACCCTGCATACGCATTGGCTTAACTGTCTGTCAATGATGGAAAATACAGGAGCCCGAAAAATATCAAAATATGAAGATCCTATACATTCAGAAATTGTTGTACTGAAGCATGCCGCAGAAGAAGCTCGTCATGCATATTACCTCAAAAAACAAATCGGTAAGCTCGACCCATCTGCCTGCCCCAATTTTACACATCCCTACCTCTTAGCGCCCACCGAAACTCATCATTATCTCAACAGACTAGATGTTGCAGCATGCCGCTACCTCAAACACCGAATGAAACTGACTGGTCGAGCACTGATGCATGGTGCTTATTTGTTAGTTACCTATTCTATCGAAGTACGGGCAGATATGTTGTATGGTATTTATCAGGAGGCCTTAACCAAATATAAATCTAAGGTCAATGTAAAGTCTATTATTGCAGAAGAGGAAGGACATCTGGAAGAAATGCAAAAAATGCTGGTCGATTTTCACCCCGATTGGCAGCGTATTGCATCAGATGTTTGTGCTATAGAAACAGAGTTATTTGGTGCTTGGATTCAAGCGATAAGCAATGCAATAGCGCAATAGTATTACTATTGCAGATAGATACATCCTTATCTTTTAGCATTTCTTTAGTTTATTCTGTTATACTTTCGTCTCTGAAAACAAGACAAATAAACAAATGCAAATGAACCATCGTATAGTACCGCTTAGGCTCAAGCCTTTGTACTACCTACTGGTATTATTTGGCTTGTTTTTCTTTTCACAATCCAATTTTGATACTCGTACACGTCACAATTACGTTGCACTCCACGAATCTCATGCACTGCTCACTACAAACGAAATTAATTTTAAACTACCTAAAGAAAAAGTAGATCTTCATCATAGGTCTGAACACAAAAAAAACCACATTGTTCAGCGAAAACGTGGCATTCTTGCTTACTTCATTAAGAAAAGTTTACACAACTGGGACGCGTCTACTACATACAACTATTCCCGGATAGCGCACAATTACAATAGTTGTGCCCATATTTTTATCCGTCCTTTATACTACGTCTACCTCTTCAGGTATGCATTGTTCTAGAACATTTGTATTGATACATTTTTACTCAGCCATGCAGTTGCATGTTTGTGCGCTATGCTATTTCATACAATTCTAAAAATTAACAATGCGATTATATTTTATTTTTCTTTCATCGGCTGTGCTGATGACCGTAAGTGCTTGCAAAAACAGTAGTATAAAAAGTCCGAAAAGCACTCAAGAAATTCCTACCGTGTGTGTAGAAAAAAAGGACATCAAATTAGATCATCTTTATGTGTCAGACATACAGGCCATTAGAAATGTAGAGATCCGTAGTAAAGTGTCTGGGTTTTTGGAGGCTATATATGTAGACGAGGGAAAAGCCGTAAAAAAAGGACAGGCTTTGTTTAAGCTCTCTGAAAATGAACACAAAAATGAGGTTGCAAAAACCAAAGCACAACTTAGCATTGCTCAGGCCGAAATGAAAAGCGCAGAGGTAGAATATAAAAGGGTACAGACACTAGTGCAAAAAAATATTATATCAAAAACAGAACAAGATCTTGCCTTATCAAGACTCAATGCGGCAAAATCAAAAGTAGATGAAGCAAACTCTAATCTGGAAAATGCAGTACACAAACTCTCGTACACTGTAATAAGAGCACCCTATGATGGTATTATCGACAGAATTCCAATGAAAATTGGTAGCCTTATCGAAGAAGGCACTCTTATGACATCGGTATCAGACATTAGTGCGATGTACGTATACTTCAATATTTCAGAGAATGAATACCTCACTTACAAGCGCGCGCGAAATGCCGATACGACAGTAGAAAACAGACTAGTACATCTAGTATTAAGTGATGGAAAAGACTATGGTAGTGTAGGTATTATAGAAACCGTTGTAAGCGAATTTCATGAATCTACTGGTTCCATAGCCTTCAGGGCTAAGTTTCCAAACCCCAATCAGCTTCTGAAACACAACGCTACTGGAAAGGTAAAGCTCACCACCAATGTAGCCGGCGCACTGCTAGTGCCACAAAAGGCTGTTTTCGAAATTCAAGACAAAAACTATGTCTTTGTCGTTGGTAAAGACAACATTGTCAACATGCGCCAGTTCAAACCTGGTGGTCGCACTCATCAATACTACATCGTAGAATCTGGCCTTACTGAAGGAGACATGATTGTGTATGAAGGTATACAGAACATGAAAAGTGGAACTAAAATCTCCCCCAAAAACATATCTGCCGACAACAGACAACAGCTTACGGCACTGTAAAAACTGAATGCTCATGTAATACCTGCTGGTGTAGCTAATAATTGTAGCCGCCATCGTGTGATTATTATATACACTTAACAACAATCCTGATGTTCAATATATTTATCAAAAGGCCAGTATTGTCGCTGGTCATATCGCTTATTATTATGTTGCTGGGAATTATCTCCTTCACCCGGCTTCCTGTTACTCAATTCCCCGATATTGTACCTCCTTGTGTCACAGTTACCGCTAACTATACTGGCGCCAATGCAGAAGTATGTGCTAATGCGGTAGCCATTCCACTCGAAAAAGCAATTAATGGCGTACCCGGAATGACATACATGTCAACCGTCACCAGCAATAACGGCACCACTATCATACAGGTAAACTTTAAGGTAGGCACAGACCCCGACGTGGCTGCTGTTAATGTACAAAACCGCATAACCACCATACTAGACGAGCTACCCGAAGAGGTTATAAAAGCAGGGGTAACCACCGAAAAAGAAGTGAACAGTATGCTCATGTATCTGAACATTGTAAGTTCAGACACTATGCTCGATGAAAAGTTCATCTACAACTTTGCAGACATCAATATACTCAAAGAGTTAAAGCGTATTGACGGCGTAGGATTTGCCGACATCATGGGCGTTCAGGACTACTCCATGCGTGTGTGGCTGAAGCCCGACAGACTTCATGCATACAATGTGTCTACAGACGAAGTAATAGAGTCACTTCGAAAACAAAACGTTGAAGCCGCACCCGGCAAAACAGGTGAAAGCTCTGGTCGCAGACCACAGTCGCTACAATATGTACTCAAATACACCGGAAAATTTTCGATGGCAGAACAGTACGAAAATATTATAATTAGAGCCGACAAGAGTGGTTCTTTTCTCCGATTGAAAGACATAGCAGAAGTAGAATTTGGCTCTGAAGACTACTCAATGACGTCCAGAACAGATGGCAGACCATCTGCTTCTATCATGCTCAAACAACGTCCGGGTTCTAATGCAAGAGACGTTATTAATAACGTAAAAAAAAGAATGGACGAACTGAAACAAAGTTCCTTCCCGGATGGAATGACCTACAACATCAGCTATGATGTTTCCAGATTTCTCGATGCCTCCATACATGAAGTGCTAAGAACACTGGTCGAGGCTTTTCTGCTGGTGTTTGTAATCGTTTTCCTGTTCCTACAAGACTGGCGGTCTACCATCATACCTGCCTTAGCTGTACCTGTGGCCCTTGTAGGTACTTTATTTTTTATGCAGGTTCTAGGCTTTTCTTTAAATCTGCTGACGCTTTTTGCACTCGTACTTTCCATAGGTATTGTGGTAGATAATGCCATAGTAGTGGTAGAGGCAGTGCACGAAAAAATGACCAGACACCACCTCCCTGCATTCGATGCTACTATACAGTCAATGAAAGAAATAAGTGGTGCGATCATCGCTATTACTTTGGTCATGTCGGCAGTGTTTCTGCCTGTCACTTTTATGGACGGGCCAGTAGGAATTTTTTACAAGCAGTTTTCTATTACGCTGGCTATTGCTATCGTTATATCAGGTATTAATGCTGTCACACTCACGCCCGCTTTGTGTGCCATTATACTCAAGCCTACTCATGGCGCAGAGCGCAACGGACCTTTGGCTAGATTCTTCAAAAAATTCAATATCGGGTATGATAAAATAACTGGCAAATACAAAAACCTTATGGTCAAAATAGCTGGTCGTAGACTAGTTACTATATTACTTCTGTTGGTTTTTGTGGGTGCTACTTGGGGCATCAACAGTATACTACCCACAGGTTTTATACCTACCGAAGATCAGGGAATGATATATGCCAATGTTACTACTCCTGCTGGTGCTACATTAGAGAGAACCGAAAAAATACTAAGTGGCATACAAAAAATTGCTGCATCGATAGAAGGTGTTGAATCTGTTTCTACATTATCGGGATATAGTCTGATGACAGAAGTTGCAGGTGCATCCTACGGAATGGCAATGATTAACCTGAAACCATGGGACAAACGCAGGCATGCCGATGAAATAATAGCAGAGCTCAACGAAAAATCTAAAATACTTACCGATGCCAGCATTCAATATTTTGCTCCACCCACGGTGCCTGGCTTTGGTAATGCTAGTGGCTTTGAACTGAGGCTACTCAACAAAAACGGAGATGACGACATAACCAATACTGCAGAGGTGACTAACAAATTTATAGAAGAACTAAATAAAACCGATGGAATAGTCAATGCAGTAACCGGTTTCAACCCTTACTTTCCCCAATACATGATTAGCATAGACCAAGAAATGGCTGCAAAAAAAGGGGTGAATATCAGTAATGCAATGATGACGCTCAAAACGCTGCTCGGTAGTTATTATGCCACTAATTTTATTCGTTTTGGGCAAATGTATAAAGTAATGCTGCAAGCCTCGCCTCAGTACAGACGAAAACCAGAAGACATACTAGACCTGTATGTCAAAAACAATGAGGGAGAAATGGTACCCTACTCTACATTTATTAAAATGGAGCGCGTTTACGGACCCGAACAGTTGACTCGCTATAACATGTATGTATCTGCTATGATCAATGGAGATGCTGCAGATGGATACAGTAGTGGCGACATCATCAAAAAAATAGAAATTAAGGCAGCCAGTATGCTTCCTAGGGGTTTTGATATAGAATGGTCTGGTATGACCCGAGAGCAAGTAGCAGCGGGCAACCAAGTAGTCTTTATTTTCATCATCTGCCTATTGTTTGTGTACCTGCTTTTGGCAGCTCAGTACGAAAGTTTTCTACTTCCCATGCCTGTTATCCTTTCTCTGCCCACGGGTATTTTTGGCACCTACTTGCTACTGTTACTCACTGGTCTCGAAAACAACATTTATGCTCAGGTGGCTCAGGTCATGCTTATAGGCTTGCTAGGAAAAAATGCAATACTTATTGTAGAGTATGCCGAGCTTTTGCGCAGAAAAGGACGCACCGTATTTGAGGCAGCTGTTGAAAGTGCCATTCTCAGGCTCAGACCCATACTCATGACCTCGTTCGCTTTTATTGCAGGGCTTATTCCACTGTGCATCGCCAGCGGTGCGGGTGCAGCTGGCAACCGTTCTATAGGTACTGCTGCTGCCGGTGGTATGCTCACTGGCACTGTGTTTGGGGTGATCATTATTCCCGGTCTGTATTTCATTTTTGCTTCGCTCGACGAAAAGATTGGCAACAAGAAAAAATCACCATCAGAAAATATTGTAACAGCTAACAAACACCATCATGCAGAATAGTATAAAAAGAACAATAACAATTTGTCTACCATTATTAGTCATATGGGCAGGATGTAAGGCCCCACAAAAAGTATTTACTAGTGCCGATAGCAAACTCCCCAATACCTATCAGGGCAGCACCGACACTACAGTACCCGTGTTGCGCAAAGATTTTTTTAAAGATCCCAATTTAACTGCCCTCATAGACGAGGCTATGCGCAACAACTTTGATGTGCTGATAGCCCAGCAACGTATCGCTATGGCCAGTAGTAATGTGCTGATGAGCAAAAGCCCATTACTGCCCTCAGTGGGTATCAATACCTTTGGGTCTAACATTAAATATGGCAGGTATACCATGGATGGTGCAGGTAATGCCACCACACCGGAGGTGCCAGGTCCGCTAGTGCCTAGCTACATGATAGGTGTAAGCAGCCAGTGGGAGGTAGATATATGGGGCAAACTGCGCAACAAGAAACGAGCAGCTCAAATGCGCTATTTGGCTACAGAAATGGGTAAAAATCTGGTAGTAACTTCTATGTTGTCTGAAATTGCTTACAGGTATTATGAATTAGTGTCGCTCGAAGATGAAATGAACATTATCGATAGAAACATAAAATTGCAGGAAACCGCACTAGACATCATTAATATTCAAAAAGAAGCAGGTAGGGCCACAGAGCTAGCTACCAAGCAATTTGAGGCGCTGCTTACTAATACTAAAAGTTTAAAGTTTGAAGTGAAGCAACAAATGATCAAACTTGAAAATGAACTGAATTTTTTGGCTGGCAGGTACCAGTCACCTATCTCCAGAGGAAAATCAATATTTGATGCGCCCTTACCAGTGGTTGTCAAAACAGGTATACCTACGGCACTGCTGCAGCACAGACCCGACATTATGCAAGCAGAGCTAGAGCTCAGCGCTACCAAAGCAGATGTAGCCGCAGCACGAGCAGCTTATTTGCCCTCCTTCAGCATCACCGCTCATGCTGGTTACAACACTTATCACCCAGAGTTGATGTTCGACCCAGTTTCTACAGCCTTTGGTCTCATCGGCACACTCACAGGTCCACTGCTCAACAGACGTAACATCAACGCCAGTCATGCCTTGGCTATAGCCGAAAACAAAGCAGCCTATTTTGTTTACAGCAAAACCACCATGAACGCTATTTATGAGGTACAAACCACTATGAGCAGTATCGAAAACCTGGAAGCAAAATATGCACTGAACGAGCAGGAGGCAAAAGCGTTGGAAGACGCGACCAAAATAGCGAATGATCTATACCTTGCTGGCTATGCCAACTATCTGGAAGTAGTAACTGCACAAGGAAACGCCATAGCTGCAGAACTAAAAGCCGTAAAAACGAAAAAAGAATTGCTTTTCAGTACTGTCAACCTATACAGAGCTCTTGGGGGTGGATGGGAGTAACTTGTAGCCAAAACAATTGCCTAACTAACAGAAAAACGGAGCATCTTGTTTAATATTAAATTTTTGTGAACGTTCTGTTATGTTGTATAGTTGCCTATATTGTGCGAACTGGTGATGCTATTTTTACCAAATTAATACATGCCACTCAAGGCAACAGAGAACCATGCACAGAATAAATAAAACCACTATTGTAAGAGACATAAGCTGGCTCGCATTTAATGCTAGAGTGCTGCAGGAAGCTAACGACAAAAGCAACCACTTACATGATAGACTGCGATTTCTAGGTATCTTCTCCAACAATTTAGATGAGTTTTTTAGGGTACGGGTTGCTGCCCTCAATAAGATGCTGCTGCTAGGCAAAGAGGCTAAAATGCACCTAGAATCAAACCCAGATAGAATACTGAAGAAAATACAGCAAACAGTACTCACTCAACAACAAGAGTTTGATAACACCTATGCCGACATAATCAGCAAATTGGAACAAGAAAACATCTTCATAAAAAATGAAAAACAACTAACCAAAAAACAAAAAGATTATGTAACACGCTACTTTGAGGAAAAAGTACGTACACAAATCATACCTCTAATGATAGAGACTATCCCGCAAATGCCGCTGCTGCGCGATAAGTCAATCTATCTTGCTTGCCTACTCGGCAAGACGCACGAGTCAATGGCTCAACGGTATGCACTCATAGAAATCCCTACTAAAGTCCTACCAAGATTTGTAATTATACCATCCGAAAAAGGAACTATTGATATAATATTACTAGAGGATATTATAAGATTTAACCTGCCTATGCTTTTTGCACCTTTTGGGTTCGATAGGTTCTTGGGATATATCATTAAAGTAACGCGAGATGCTGAACTGGAAACCGATAATGATGTGAATACTAACATTATTGCCGAACTGGAAAAAGGACTGAAAAACAGAAAAAAAGGAAGAGCTACAAGATTCGTGTATGACAGGCAGATAGACCCAGTACTACTCAACTATCTGGTAAAAAGATTGGGGCTTTCTAAAAAAGACAACCTCATTCCTGGAGGTAGAATTCACAATTTTAAAGACTTCATAGATTTCCCTTCCTCCATTTTTAACAATCTTCGCGAAAGGCCGAAAGCTTTTGTGCACCCACTTTTACAGCAGCCTTGCAGAATAATGGACATCATCGAAAAAAGAGATGTGATGCTCCACCTACCTTACCACTCCTTCGATTCTGTAATAGATCTGCTACGCGAGGCCGCTATAGACCCCTTTGTACAAAGCATAAGGATAGCTCTATACAGGGTAGCCAAAAATTCTAAAATCGTAAATGCTCTTATCAATGCTGTACGCAATGGTAAAGAGGTTACCGTAGTGCTAGAGCTCAGAGCAAGGTTCGACGAAGAGGCAAATATGCGATGGAAGTCGCAACTCGAAGAAGAAGGCGTAAAAGTTGTTTTGGGAATACCCAATATGAAGGTTCATGCCAAAATATGCGTCATTAAAAAACGAGAGTTTAACCGCACTCGCCAGTATGGCTTCATAAGCACAGGCAACCTCAACGAAAACACTGCCACCTACTACGGCGATCACACATTACTCACCACAGATAGAGCGATAATAGCCGACATCAATCGAGTATTCGATTACATAGAAAACCCCATTAAAAAGGCCGCTTCTATTCGTTCTTGCAAAATACTCCCTGTTTCGCCGGTAACAATGAGAAGAGTAATGCTGGCAAACCTCGACAAACAGATAAGAATAGCCAGAAAAAAACAACCAGCCAAAGCAGTAATAAAATTGAATAGCCTCGTAGATCAGGTGCTGATTGACAAACTGTATGCAGCCGCTAAAGCAGGAGTAGAAATACAAATGGTGGTGAGAGGCATCTGCTGCGCCCACACCGAACTAAAAGCAGCCAAAGGCTCTATGAGAGCTCTAAGTATAATAGATGATTACCTAGAACACGCCAGAGTATTCATATTCGGCACCGCCGATGACCGCCAGGTTTACATATCATCTGCCGATTGGATGATACGCAACTTGGACCACCGGGTAGAGGTAGCATGCCCCATAAAAAATAAAGAAATACAACAAGAATTGACAGATATTTTGGCCATTCAGCTTGCAGAAAACGTGAAAGGACGTATCTTGGATAACGAACAAAGTAACAACTACGTGCTCAGGGAAAAAGACCAAATACCCGTACGCTCGCAAGAGGCCATTTATAATTACTTACGAAATAAAAAATATGAATAATGATACTTGCGGCTATTGATATTGGTTCCAACGCCGCAAGACTGCTCATATGTGAAGCGTCGGTGTATAAAGATGGCACTGTAGACTACACAAAGCTTTGTTTGCTGCGTATACCACTCAGATTGGGGTTCGATGTTTTTGACAAAGGTTATGTCACGGATAAGAAAAAACAAAAACTCATAGAAACACTCAAAGCATATAAACTGCTGATGAGTATCTATGAAGTTGAAGATAGTAAAGCCTTTGCCACATCTGCCATGCGCGATGCATCTAATGGCAAGGAGATACTTACTGAAATACTATCCGAAACCGGCCTGAGAGTAGACATCATCACCGGTCAGGAAGAAGCCAACATACTCTACGAAACGCACATAGCCGAAAAGCTAAACGAAAGTAAAGCCTACATGTACATAGATGTAGGCGGGGGTAGCACAGAAATATCGCTATTCTCCAACAACCGTACTATTTTCAAAGAATCCTTCAACATTGGCACTATCCGTATGCTACACGGCAAAGTGACCGATGAGCAATGGGAGCACATGAAGTGGTACATCAAAACCCATACCCGCGCCTATCAACCCAACATAGAAGCTATTGGCACAGGCGGCAACATCAACAAAATATTTTCTATATCCAAACGAAAAGAAGGAAAACCGCTATCCCTCCAGCTGCTAAAAGATTACCACAAAGAACTTAGCAATACATCGCTCGACGACCGCAAACACCTCTACCAGTTTCGCGATGACCGTGCAGATGTAATAGTGCCCGCCATGCAGATATACACCTCCATCATGCGCTGGGCAGCCGCCGACGAAATATATGTTCCCAAAATAGGCCTTGCCGACGGCCTTATAAAAATGCTATATAACCAACGGAAAGGGAAGTAGTGGGGGGATTTTTCCTACGAAATTTTGTTGTTTTTTGAAAGCCCGCCAATACGAAAACCATCAACACCAAAAATTAATACCACAATTATGACTACTGGTGTTGATTGTGCTGGTGTTTCACAAACCACGTAATGTGTTGAGTTACACCTACTGCACCCAATAGGAATATATACCCACCACAACATAGTTGGAACGTAGTTTTTTCCTGATGCTGAATGAACACATATATTGCAAAACCTATTAGGCAAATTGAATTCAGAAACAATAGAGTATTGCCTTTAATTGAATTTTTCAAAAAATTAATCCAATTAGGTGTTTCTTTAGCCATCACAGAATATTGATTCCCTGTAAAACTAACGTTTTTTAATAATCGGTGATTCGCTTTTTCATTGCACTACAACCATACAAAAGAACAAAAACCTCTGTTCAACCGATAATGTACTAACCAGCAGCAATATTTTTTCAACCATTTCCCTAACCTTTTCACATTTTTTTACGTCTTAGTATATGTCGGAGGTTAAAAGAATGATAAAGTCAGCATAAAAAAATTTGGTGGTATCGTTTATTTTATCTTTTTTGCACTCATAATTTAATCATAAAATCTACACAGTATAGCATAGACTTCTACGTTTTTTACAATCCTTACTCACGCGCAATGACTTTCTTGCGCTACAAAAAACAAAGTAGAAGTTATGCAATTCTTCAATCTCAGCGATGCAGAACTCGTTCTTGCTTACCAGCAAGGACACGAACAAGCTCTATCTGTACTCATCACCCGCCATAAGGACAAGGTGTACACCGCCCTCTACATGTTGGTGAAAGACAAGTATCTGGCTGAAGATCTTTTTCAGGATACATTCCTGAAAATAATAAAAACTATAAAAGAAGGAAAATACAGCGAGCAAGGCAAGTTTCTTCCTTGGGCTATCCGTGTAGCGCGCAACCTCTGTATGGACTATTTCCGCCGCACCCGTTTGCAAGTCAACATTACCCTGCCGGACGGACAAGATATTTCTTCACTGCTAGGCTGTAGCGATTGGGCTTCAGATGCTATCGAAAAACGTCAAGTACACGATACCGTTCGCAAGCTGGTGGAAGACCTACCGGAAGAACAAAGAGAAGTTATCGTTTTGCGCATATATGCCGACCTGAGTTTCAAAGAAATATCAGACCTCACAGGCGTTAGTATCAATACCGCACTGGGCAGAATGAGGTACGCATTAATCAATCTTCGCAAATTAGTCGTTGATAAACAGTTGGTTTTGCGTTAATTTTTTTTGTTATTTTGCACAATGGCTGATTTACATCGTTTTTTCTACTCCGGCACTATGGCTGCAAAAAGCATAGTGACTCTGGAGCCTGATACTGCCAAACATATCTGGCAGGTGTTGCGTATGGATGAAGGAGATAAACTCCTGTTGACGGATGGCAAAGGTACTGTAGCCAATGGCGAAATACAATTTGTAGAACGACATAAATGTAATGTGATGGTGCTGGACACAGCATTTGAGGAGCGTAGCAACAAGCAGCTCCATTTGTGCGTTGGATTTACCAAAAACAACTCGCGTAATGAGTGGCTGCTCGAAAAAGCTACAGAACTCGGCGTTGCTTCTATTACCCCCGTCGCCACAGAGCGCTTTCAAAGAATTCATATCAGACACGACCGTTGGGGTAAAATACTACAATCTACTATATTGCAATCTCAGCAAAGTTACCTGCCAGAGCTGCTACCCATGATGTCGCTCAAAGAGGTGATACAGCACCATGCTACTACATCTCAGAAAATGATTGCGCATTGCATAGCTGGTGAGCAAAAAAGCCCCCTGCATGAAATGTTAAAAACTAGTCAGGATGCAGTAGTACTCATCGGACCAGAAGGCGATTTTTCGCCCGAAGAGGTATCTTTGTGTGTCGCTAGTGGGTTTGCTCCTATTTCTTTGGGCACTCAGCGCTTGCGTACCGAAACTGCTGCAATTACTGTGGCAGCCTACTTCAATCTGTTGTCCTAATGCGTTTTATAAAGCCCATCATTACCTCTTTGTTGCTATTGGCTGCTTGCAGCAGCTACGGTCAGAGCATGAAACTTGGTCTGCTGGTTTATAACGGCGGCGGAGATTGGTATGCCAATCCTACAGCCCTTAAAAACTTAGCAGCATTTTGCAATGAGCAGCTACACACCAGCCTAGACCTCAAAGAAGCACAGGTAGATGCCAACAGCCCTGAGCTGTTCAACTATCCCTTTATTCATGTCACGGGTCATGGTAGGTGGGTGGTAAACGATGCCGAGGCCAAAAACCTTCGCACCTACCTCGAAGGTGGCGGTTTCCTGCACATAGACGACAACTATGGTTTAGACCCGTATGTGCGCCCAGTACTCAAAAAAGTTTTTCCTGAGCTGGATCTCGTTGAACTGCCTTTTAATCATCCTGTTTACCATCAGCGGTTCAATTTCACCAACGGCCTACCCAAAATACACGAGCACGACGAAAAGCCCCCCAAGGGATACGGACTCATTTACAAAGGTCGATTGGTCTGCTTCTACAGCTTCAGTACAGACCTAGGCGATGGCTGGGAAGACTCAGACGTACACCACGATAAACCTGAAAAACGACAAGCAGCCCTGCAAATGGGTGCTAACTTGCTACAATATGCATTTACCGTAAATGGTGAACAGAAGACACCCTGAGGCTTGTATTAATATCATTTCTTTTAATGCTGCATTACTACACTCGTATCACAGCAGCATGATTTCAAATATTTTCTCTGCATAGTACTGTTGTTTACCTCTTAATTATCCCAATATGGCACTGCCATAAATGTGATGTAATATTTGAGCTTTTATTTTATCATCGTTCCTAAATACTATTTTTGCTCTATTCTACTACATTATACACAATGAGCTTAATAACTGAACTACAAGAACGAAACCTGATACAAGACATAATGCCGGGTACAGAAGATTTGCTGAACAAAGAAATGGTTTCGGCATACATAGGCTTCGACCCCACTGCCGATAGTCTGCACGTAGGTAATCTGCTACCCATCACTTTGCTCATGCGCCTGCAGCGTGCAGGCCACAAGCCCTATGCACTGGTAGGTGGTGCAACGGGTATGGTAGGCGACCCAAGTGGCAAATCGACTGAGCGCAATCTGCTCGACCTCGATACCATTCAGCACAATTGCGACGGTATCCACCGTCAGTTAGAACGTTTTCTCGATTTCAGTGCCGATACTGCCAATAGCGCGGTTATGGTCAATAACCACGACTGGTTTAAAGATTTTTCTTTCCTCGGGTTCATTCGCGATGTAGGTAAGCATATATCTGTCAACTACATGATGGCTAAAGACTCTGTCAAAAACCGCCTCGAAACCGGTATGTCCTTCACAGAGTTTACCTATCAGCTCATTCAGGGGTATGATTTCTACCACCTTTTCAGCAATCACAATGTGAAGCTGCAAATGGGTGGAGCCGACCAATGGGGCAATATTGTAACAGGTACAGAGCTCATACG
>CAMDNC010000055.1 GCA_945902755.1 Flavipsychrobacter stenotrophus | reverse complement strand
TGTAAGTGGTGGTGTGGGAGGGAATTGAACCCCCGACACAAGGATTTTCAGTCCTTTGCTCTACCAACTGAGCTACCACACCGTCCCGTTTTGGGATTGCAAAGATAGGAAGTGAGATTGAGAATACAAAATGATATTTAGGTTGTTTTTCAGAATCTTTTTATCCTAATAAATTCGCCATTTTTAGGCCATTTCGGGGTATAGGGGGAAGGCTTTCATAAACTCGTTTACCTCGCCCTTTACGGTGGCTATCACCGCCTCGTCATCGGGCGATACCAGCACACGGTCTAGCCAGTTTACCACCTGCTGCATATCACCTTGGCGTAGCCCACGAGTGGTTATAGCGGGTACCCCGATACGTATACCCGATGTAATGAATGGCGATTTATCGTCGTAAGGAACCATGTTTTTGTTCAGGGTTATATCTGCCTTGACTAGTGTGTTTTCGGCTTTTTTACCGCTTATGTTTTTGTTGCGTAGGTCTATCAGCATCAGGTGGTTGTCGGTGCCACCAGATATAATATTATAGCCCTTGTCTGCAAATGCCTGAGCCATGGTTTGTGCATTGGCCACCACTTGGCGGGTGTAGGCTGCAAACTCGGGCTGTAGTATCTCGTAAAACGCTACTGCCTTGGCTGCTATCACATGCTCTAGCGGGCCACCCTGTGTACCCGGAAACACCGCTAGGTCTATCAGTTGGCTCATCAGGCGCACCTCGCCCTTTGGTCCTTTTATGCCTATTGGGTTTTCAAAGTCGGTTTTCATCATTATGAGTCCACCGCGAGGCCCCCTGAGGGTTTTGTGCGTAGTTGTAGTTACAAAGTGGCAATGGTCGAATGGGCTGCTCAACAATCCTGTTTGTATGAGTGCTGCTGGGTGCGATATATCTGCCAGCACTAGTGCGCCCACACTATCGGCTATGGCACGGATGCGCGCATAGTCCCAATCGCGGCTGTAGGCAGATGCTCCGCATATCAGCAGGCGAGGTTTGTGCTCTAGTGCCTGGCGCTCCATAGATTCATAATCTATCAGACCAGTATCGGCATGAACGCCATAAAAATGGGCATTGTAGAGCTTGCCGCTGAAATTGACCGGAGAGCCATGTGTAAGGTGGCCACCCATGCTGAGGTCTAGCCCCAATATAGCATCGCCGGGCTTCAGTATAGCCAGCATCAGGGCGGCATTGGCCTGCGCGCCGCTGTGTGGCTGCACATTGGCATAGTCTACCCCAAACATCTCCTTGGCACGGTCTATAGCCAGTTGTTCGCTTTTGTCCACTACCTCGCAGCCGCCGTAGTATCTGCGCCCAGGGTAGCCCTCGGCATATTTATTGGTCATAACACTACCCATAGCCTGCATTACCTGCATGCTGGTAAAATTTTCGGAAGCTATTAGTTCCAATCCATGTCTTTGTCTTTCCAGTTCTTCTTGTATCAGCCCGAAAATGGCTAGGTCACGTTGCATATTTGTGCTTATTAGGCTGCAAAGATAGGGCACACTACCCATATACACCGCATAGCGTGGCGCAGTGGGTCACACACCAGGTTGAGGACGCTTCTTGGTTATCTTCACCTCCATTATACCCTGAAACAGGTACATCCTGCCATTCACCATATTCATACACTTGGTGCGGGTGCGTAGCTTTTCCAGCTTGCGGTACACAGTGCCATCCTCGGTCTCAAAATACTGATTTACGGGTAGGTCATCTACCAGTGCATAACCTGGGCGCTGCTCGTCGTAGCGGTACAGTGCTTTGTATAGGTGAGGGTCGGTACAGGTACTGGCAGCGGGATTGTGCAAGTAGGCAAATAGCGCCTTCTCTACATCGGGTGGAAAGTATTTTTTGCCCAGAAAAGGTATGAGTATATGCCTGAACTGTGTTTTCCATTCCTTGCCATGTGGGGCAGCCTTGCGCTGAAAGTGTACATAAGTAAACAGATGTGCCAGCTCATGCAGAAGCGTGATGAGAAAACTATACGGATTCAGGTTGGCATTGATACTGATGCGGTGATACGGTGCATCGCGCACAGGGTGCCGGTAATCGCCCAGCACAGACTTGCGTTCATTGGTGATGGTAAGGTGTATGGCGTGTGTATCGAAAA
The DNA here is from genome assembly GCA_945902755.1 of Flavipsychrobacter stenotrophus. Classification (GTDB taxonomy): domain Bacteria; phylum Bacteroidota; class Bacteroidia; order Chitinophagales; family Chitinophagaceae; genus Nemorincola; species Nemorincola stenotropha_A. The sequence continues at coordinate 18,056 of CAMDNC010000055.1, read as the reverse complement.
AAGGTGCTACCTGCTGGTAAGAGCCGGGCGGCAGAAACTGTTCTAAAAAGCTGAATGATTTTTCCTGCTTTTTCATTTTCACATAGTTAAGGTAGTGGAGGGGTAAGCTTTATACACTATGGTGTTGATTCCTTTTTAGCAGTTTTAGACAATATCACAGTTTCTATAGCAGTATACACCGCATATATACCAAACAGCACAAACACAGATGGCTTGTGTATGGCATTGCGGTTAACAACTATATATATGAGCATAGCAGTCATGCTCACCATAAGGCGCAGCAGTGATGCACCATAAACGCCTCTCACAAATGCCTGTGGTCTGTTGGTGGGCTGACGTGTAACAAGCGCATATACTGCCAGCGATAATGCCGCCATGGTAAAGTTTGCTATCTGCAATGCGGCAATGTGGTACTCTGGTGCATACACTTTGAGCAGCCTGAAGGTGACATCGAGCACCAATAGTGTAACGATAATAGTAATAGTGTACTGCCGCTTCATTAACGAGATTTGTTTAATTGCTTTATAAGCTGCCAGAGCGAAAAAGTCAATGAAAGTAAAGGGAATAAAATTAAGAACAAAGGTAAGGGCAATTTAGTGAGTCTATCTAACCTGTAGCCCAGATATACTGCAAGCAGTAGCATTACCATCCACTGTGTAGCCAGCCCTGCATATCTTAGTGCAATATTGGGTTTGGGTGGGATGTTGGCCATAATAGCGCAGTTATCTGAAACGCAGCATCGAAAGTACAATAGACTTATGTAATACCGAAAAAACATTGAGTTAATTCTGATAATATATTCTACCCGTCCATTATGTAAACGCAAGAAACGATAATTTTGCTGTAAAATGGCGCTACCCAGCCAGCTCATACATCATACTGGCAATGTGGCTTGCTGCTGCCTAAATAATGTATGTGTTACTGAAGTAGCAGCTACAGTGATTTTAGGGTCGTTTTTTGTTTTTGGAAACAATATTCTATTATTGCACACGCTTGCCACATCATTGTGGTAGGATTAATGACTAAAAGTAATGGCTAAAAACTTATTGATAGTGGAGTCTCCGGCGAAAGCCAAGACCATAGAAAAGATACTGGGCAGCGATTTTGAAGTGAAGTCTTGCTATGGTCATATACGCGATCTGGAGAAGGAAGACATGGGTATCGACTTAAAAAATGGTTACAAGCCTACCTATACCATATCGGAAGACAAACAAAAGGTGGTAAAAGAACTGAGATCACTTGCAAAAAAATCGGGTGAGGTGTGGCTAGCAACGGATGAGGACCGTGAAGGAGAGGCCATATCATGGCATCTGTGCGAAGTGCTAGATCTTGACCCCTATACCACTAAGCGTATAGTTTTTCACGAGATCACCAAACCAGCCATACAGCGTGCAGTACAAAACCCGCGTAATGTGAATATGAATCTGGTAAATGCACAGCAGGCGCGCCGAATACTAGATAGGATAGTGGGCTTTGAGCTATCGCCAGTGCTGTGGCGCAAAATGAGTATGCGCAACAATCTGTCGGCAGGTAGGGTACAATCTGTATCTGTAAGGCTGATAGTGGAACGCGAACGCGAAATAAATCAATTTGGGGTTACAAGTAGCTTTAAAATAGAAGCATTCTTTAGCGCCGAGGACATCAATAAAAAGAAGGTTACCTTCAAGGCTGAAGGACCTGATAAAATTAAAGATACTACTGGTGCAATGAGCTTTCTGGAGCAGTGTGTAGGTGCTACCTATACCGTGAAGGACATACAGGTGAAACCGGCCAAAAAATCACCATCCGCACCATTTACCACCTCTACCCTACAGCAGGAAGCCAGCAGAAAACTGGGGTACTCAGTATCTAAAACTATGCTTTTAGCGCAGAAACTGTATGAAAACGGGCATATCACTTATATGCGTACAGACTCTGTGAACTTATCTGACACAGCACTAGACAGTGCAAAAGAATCGATACTGAACCTCTATGGCGAAAAGTATCACTACAAAAGAGCATTTAAAAACAAAAATGAATCGGCACAGGAGGCGCACGAAGCTATTCGCCCAACCGATATGAATGTGACATCTGCTGGCGATGCCGATACCACCCGCCTCTATGACCTGATATGGAAGCGAACTATGGCTAGCCAAATGGCAGATGCTCAGATAGAGCGTACGATAGCCAAAATAGGCATTTCTACGCACCATGAGCAACTTACTGCAACTGGCGAGGTACTTCGGTTTGATGGTTTTCTGAAAATATACAGTGAAGGTAATGACGACGAAGATGGCGACGACAAAAACGAAGGGATGTTACCTCCACTTGTAGTAGGTCAGCAGCCGGGCCTGCAGAAGATGCTGGCTACAGAACGTTTCACCCGTCCGCTGCCGCGCTACACAGAGGCTTCTCTGGTTAAAAAACTAGAAGAGCTAGGTATAGGTCGTCCTTCAACCTACGCCCCCACAATCAGCACTATTCAACAGAGAGGCTATGTAGAAAAAAGAGATAAAGACGGCACGAGAAGAGACTATGTACAGCTAACCCTCCAAAATGACAAAATTGCCAAAGTCACAGAAGCTGAAAACTTCGGTGCAGAGAAAAGCAAACTATTTCCTACCGACCTAGGAATGGTAGTGACAGACTTTCTGAGGGAGCACTTTACGAAAGTGATGGATTATGATTTCACAGCCCGAATTGAGGCTGAGTTTGACCAGATAGCCGAAGGAAACCAGGTATGGAACAAAATGATAGATAATTTCTACCATCCGTTTCATGAAAACGTTACACATACCATAGAAAATGCTGTAAGAGCTAAAGGCGAACGTGAGTTAGGTACCGACCCAACAAGTGGTAAGCCTGTAGTAGCCAGGCTCGGCAAATTTGGTCCTATGGTGCAAATAGGAGTTGCTGAGGGCGAAGAAAAACCAAGATTCTCCAAACTACGAACCAATCAAAGTATAGAAACGATATCACTAGAAGAAGCTATGGAACTTTTCAGACTGCCTAGAAACATAGGTAGCTTTGAGAGTGAAGATGTAACTGTAAACATTGGCAGATTTGGTCCTTATGCACAGCATGCAGGTCAGTTTTATTCTCTTAAAAAAGAAATGGATCCCTATTCTGTAGGGCTCGACGAAGTAGCAGTGCTTATAGACGAAAAAAGAAAATCGAAGGCCGAAAGCGAACTGAAAGTATTTGAGAAGGAAAAGATTCGCATACTCAAAGGACCTTACGGGCCATACATCAAACAAGGACTGCGAAACTATAAAATACCTAAAGAACAAGCTGAAAATGCAACGGCTTTAACTATTGAGGAAGTCAAAGCTATTATAGAAGAAAACAAAGCAAATCCGCCAAAAAAACCTGTAAGAAAAAAGAAATAGAAAATAGAAATGTAGCGAAGCTTAAATAGTAATAGCTATTGCTACTTCTTACTTGAATAGTGAGTAATACCAACAACCATAACAACTCACAAATAGATAAGTATGTTGCCCGACAAAGAAATTAATGCGTTATTGCAACTGGTAGATGACCCTGATGATGAAGTATTTGAGACAGTAGCTGCAAAAATCATTCGTTATGGCAGGCAAATTATCCCAAAACTAGAAACGGTTTGGGAGTCAACTTTTGACAAGCTGACACAAGACCGCATGGAAATACTGATTCATCAAGTGCGCTACAACGACTTGTTGGAAGAAGTAAAAGAATGGAGCAAAGGCAGCAATCCAGATTTGCTTCGTGGAGCTATACTAATAGCCAAATACGAGTATCCTGACGTAAACATACCAGTGCTTCTGGCTGAGTTCGATCAGTTACGAAGAAGTGTATGGCTGGAACTCAATAACTACCTCACACCACTCGAGCAGGTAAACGTCCTTAATACTATAGTCTACAATCATTACAAATTCGTGGGGAATGAACTTACGGATAGAAATATTGGGAATTTCTTTGTAAACAAGTTGTTTGACACAAAGCAAGGCAATAGTTATTCTATCGGAATAGTGTATTTAGCAATCTGCGAGCTGCTAGATATACCAATTTTTGCAGTAGAGGTGCCGCAACTTTTTCTATTTGCATACATTGATACTTTGTACAGCTTTTTCAGTAACGACCCTAACGGGATACAGCAAATTCAATTTTACTTAGACCCAACTACTGGAATGGCTTACACACAAACTGATCTAGAAAACTACCTAAAAAAAATACATCAAAATGAAAGAACAAGAAACATAGTACCACTGTCAAACAAAGAAGTAATATGTAAATTAATCAATCAAATATCCCAATGTTTTCAATACAAAAATGACGAAAAAAAGATAGGAGAACTTAAGAAAATTGAAAACTTAATAAGAATAACAATGAAAAATTGAGCCAACAAAAAGAACAAAGCATAAAAAAAGCTACCTTATGGTAGCTTTTTCTATACTATATAAAAGTTAGCCTAGTATTCTGCAGGCTGCATAATGTAAAATCTAAAGCCCACAGACATTACTGTAAAAACGTCATTTTTCTTGTTTGCGTTAAGTGGTGGCTTGTAACCATCCAAATAATCACTCATAGCAGTAGCGTACTGAAAGTTAGCATTGAATACACAACCCTTAAAGAACAACAACTTTGGAATGTACAGGTTATAACCTACATTGACTGGAACATACAGAGAAGTAGTGTTTGTTAGCATAGTTGGGTTACCAGTTATGATCTTGCCAGGTATATCTTCATTGAAGTTTGCAATACGCTTTACATCGTTGTTGATAATGCCCAGACCGATACCACCATACACACCACCTATATATCTAAACAACAGGTTATCATAATAGTCTTGGGTAACAAGATTAAAGATAGAACCTAACTGTATAGTTATGTGCTGATCAACAGAAGTAAAGTGGTTAAATGCACGATAGAAAGTATAAGGGTCGCGTGTAGATAAATCACCTACTGAAACAGTCCAACCCACACTCACAGCGTGTGAGATATTCTTTTCAAAATACCCAATATAAACTGGCTGCGGGTTTGAGTAAGCCCAATCACCGTACAATTTGCTGGAACCGATGCCAAATCCTACACTATAGTTGTGCGAATTATAACCCTGTTCACCAACACCATATGCACTGTTATTCAGGTCGCGTAAGCTAATTTCTGTCCTCACCTGAGCACCAGCCGCAAAACAGCCGAGAACTGATGAAACAAGAAGTAGTTTAAATTTAGAAACCATGGTTAAAGATTTAGGTTAAAGCAAATATACGGAATTAATACTTCCACAAATTCTTTTTGTAGTTCTGTATTTCGCGTTCAATCCTTTCAGATTCTTTTTTCTGACGCTCAAAATCACCAGGATACTTATCCTTAATGCTCAAATCTGCAGGGTTAGATTCTTTGATAATCCTTGCCACATACCTACGCTGAACAAACATGTCATCATAGCTTTCGTTGTAAATATCGCGTTGAGGATCAACAACTTCTCTTGCAGCAAACAAATTGCGACACTGCGGATAATATAACCAGAATGGGTGCGTGTCACCTATGTATTCACCAACACTGTTTTTTAATTTCAATACTGGAGAAATACCTACAACCTGAGTAATTACGCGACCTCTTGTTTTGTCAAAATAGATATCCTCTTTCAGCTCATACTTCAACAATGAGTCAGGGTTGAATTCGTTATATACAGATCTGAAACCGATATTGTCACCAGTGATAGAATCAAGTATTGGTACTAGACTACTATCAGAAGAGAGTGACTTCATCACTTTCTGATAGGTCATTTGTTTTCTGAAAGTTTGATCAGTGTAAGCAATAAGCTTTTTATGTTTGATAGCTTCCAGAATTAAAGCAATCAATGTTTCACCTGGCATAGCAAATATTTTGTTAGACGAATCCGTAAGATCAATCTCTCTCCATATACGCTTATAGAACTTAATATTGTTTTTGTTCTCTTTAGGGAAAGCAAATGGCTTAGCACCTTTCAGGTTGGTCTCGCGATAATGACCATCAACAATAGGCTTTGATGTATCTAACACAAAGTCATCTTGATAACCAGTATCGAAAGAAACTAGATCTGGAAATGGATCAGGTTCCTCAACAACTGGTGGAGGTGCAGCGGCGGCTATCGCAGCAAGACTGTCTGCAGCTCGGGCGGCTGCAAGACTGTCTGCATTGATTTTATTTTCCACTTTTTTCTTCTTCTTTTTCTTAGGAGTTGTTTGTGCACCTATGTAAGTAGTGGCTCCTAGAGAAAGCAGAACAAACAATATTAATAATGTACCTTTTTTCATAATCACTCAAATAATTTTGTAAATAAAACACTACTTAATAGTGAACGTAATAGGGTTCAATGAACGCTTAACCTTGTCTGGACCAGTAGCATAGATATCATCAAAGAATACACGTGAACCAGGTACTAGACCTTGCATTGCTGCGGTCATTGCTGGTGTAAATGCATTGTTGTTAGACTCAAGAGCTATCGCATCTGCGCGTGGCTTAACTATATACATTTTAAAGTGCTGTATTGTAAATGGAGCATCAAAATCGAAATCTTCCAATATTGCAAATATACGATTTTGCACTTTTGCTTCAGCTGCTGAAATTGTACCACCTGGCTTTCCACTAAATTTAACCACTGGCGGTGGGATGCGTTTCGTACGGAATTCGGTAGAACCTAGAACAGTGCTTTTACCACCATCCAATACACCAGTCACCGTAACTGTTACTTTACCTGGTTGAGCAACATTCACTTCAAATGTACCTCCAGAACCAGTAATACTACCAGCACTAATGCTTACCTTGATTTTATCCTTTGCAAAACCTGGTGCAGAAACGGAAACTGGGTTAGGAACACCAATGTAAAACACATTCATTTTATCAGGAGAAACAACCGCTGAAGGACGAGCAACTGTGTACACCTGCTCCTTGGTTTTGTACTCCTTCATGGTTCCGTCAGCCTGCTTCACTCTAACTGTACCTACCCATTTGAATTCGCCTTCACGAGATGCCGAAACTGTGTATAGACCTTTACCATCAACAATTTTCAATGATTGACCACCAACAGAAACCTCAGGGTTAGCTTTAGAATCAGACGCAGTAAGAAACACATCAGCAGTGTATTGCTGACCCACTAGTATATATGAAGTTGGTGCTACGGCTACCGCATCAAAACGGTCAAGATTAATTACAGCCTTATCAACTTCACCCAATATTTTTTTAATAGCATCGGCTTCGGTATTACGCATATCCGCTTGTATTTTAGTAAGCGCGGTAAGTGCAGCTGTCAATGGAATACCTTCACCGAAGTTTGATTCTTCCCAAGAACTGATAACACCACCTCTGCCACGTGGCGGATCTTGTGCGCTCAATGCTAACTGAGGCTCTTTTCCAGGATTATTTTTATCAGGGGGCAAGCAAGAAAGTATTTTCTTACGTGTCTCTTCAATTTTTGCTTTCAGTTGTTTTGCCCTTCCTTTACGTACCATTTCACGTGCAGAGATATCAATATCAGCTCTGTTTGCAACATCGCCTGATTCTTTATCTCTTCCACCACCAAAAGTTATTAGTTCTTCTTTAATTGAGTTGATCATCTTATCAAGATCAGCTATTGAAGTTTTTACAGTTTGTGCTTTGTCCCAAACTGGTTTTGCACGCTCTGGTTCATTCTTCAATTTTGTTGCTTCAAAACTTGACATTGATGTTTCTACAGTAGCACTAACATTCTTAGAAGATGTTTCAAGGCTAACTGTAAGATTTCTAAAGGCATCAAGAACGTGATCGGTAACTGTAGTAGCTGCTAGTCCTAGCAGTACCAGATATAGTATACCCATCATCTTCTGCCGGGGCGTTTCTTTTAAACCTGCCATGCGATTATGATTTTAAAATAGTGATTTGAATGGGTCTTTCTTTTGAAAAGACGTTAAATAATACTGTACTAAAATACCAATCTATACGTTGATTAGTTTTTTCTGAAAGCGTCAACCTGAGCTTGGTAGATTTTAGCTAACTCACCAAGATTTTTGTTGTACACTTTGATGCCGTTAGTAGCAGCTTCGAATTCTTTCATCATGTTCTGAGAAGATGCAGTCATCTGATTGATGGCCCCAAGCGTCTTGTTAAACTGATCGAAATTCGCATTCATATCACCTATGTTCTTCGAAAAAGACTTCATACCCTGACCAGCAGTTTCAAATTCTTTCATCATTGTAACTGATATCCCTGACATTTGGCTAACTGCCTGCAGTGATTTGTTGAAAGAATCAAAACCAGTAGAAACTGTACCCATGTTATCACGGAATTTTTTGATATCTGTTGTTGCAGTTTCAATTTCTTTAACGAAGTTTCCTGTAGAGTTTGCAGAACCAGCTATTTGGTTAACAGACTGAACTGTTTGAGTGAATTGTTGAAATCCTTTCGTAAGACCTTCAACAACCTTTGGAGTTACTGCAGATGACAATAATTCATTTAAATTCGTACCACCTTCAGCACCTTCTTCTTCTCCTGGCACTTCACGTGCAGCCCATCCCAATATAGCAAACAGAACTGCTTCTGTAGCAAGACCGAGACCAATCATTATTTCACCACCCTTCCAGTGAAGAATTTTGAACATAAGACCCAAGATAACCACGCTCGCTCCGAAGGAGATTATCGAATTTAAACCGATTTTTTTGCTTTTACTGTTGCTCATAATTGTGTTGGATTTGTGAGTGAGAAATTTGTTTTAGTTTTTGATTGTTGTTGATTAAACTGATTGACTATTTCTTAGTTGTCGTTGTTGCTGGTTTTGCTTCTGCTGGTTTTGCCTTAGTAGTTGTCGAAGATGTAGGTTTTGCTTTGTCCATAGAAGTCATGTTAGGCTTTTTGCTACCTGTCTGCACTCTACGTGTAGCCACATACTTTGTGAGTATCTCTGGTGCAGACATTACACATCTGAAACCTATATAGCAGTGTACTTGATCTTGCAACTCGAAATCGCGTGTAAATGGACTCAGTGCCTTTGCATTACTTACGAATGAACCGCCTCTTACAACTTTACGTTTCATTGGGTCAGCTTCTGTGCTATCAGCATCATACATCAAAACTGGGTTGATATCTGAAACAAAAGCAAAGGCAGATGGACTATAAGCATCCAAAACCCATTCAGCAACGTTACCTATCATATTATATACACCGAACTCATTTGGAGCATAAGACATAACCGGCAATGTAAAGTTAGAACCATCTTCAGTATAATCACCCTCTTCCTGCTTGAAGTTAACCAAAAGATTACCATCACGGTCTCTGTCTAGTGGTATTGCATCCTTGTCATTAACCGCGATCACTGTTTCTGGACTAGGTTCTTCTTCAGTTTCTTCTTCATCCTTGTTCTTTCTATTCTTTTTCTTCTTCTTTTTATCTTTTTTGCTTTTTTTATCGTTGCCGTCCTCGGTATCCGTTATCGCTACAGCAGTTGTGTCTACGGCAGGTGTTATAGTAGCCGTGCTGTCGGTAACTGGGGTAGTCGAACCATCAGGATTGGTAGTGGCAAGAGTAGCTGAATCTGTAACAACAACTGGTTCTGGAGTAGCTTCTGGTTCTGGTTCTTTGTCCATTACAGGTTGCTTAGTGTCTTTGATATCTTTACCAGCAGCATATACCCATTGAGCCTCTGATGGCAAACTGAATTGTAAGCGATAATATTTAAGATATTCAGCAATAGTAGCATAATCAAAGTTAGTATGACTTCTCCATGCCGCAAACGCACGTGCTTGTTTCCAAGTGACGCCAACTACAGGATAATCATCAAATGGCGGTTGAGTAAAATAGTTTTCAACTAAAATTTCCACTTGCGAATTTACTAGGTCTTTGAACCAAATTTTAGTATCAGGGTAGATGTTAATTTGTTCTGTAACATATTCACCTACTTTAGCATTCTTGTTGGTTCCTGTTGCTCTCAAATATGTAAAGTTGTAAACGTACAATTCTTCACGTATTTTACCAGTTACAGGATCATACATAGGAGCAAGCTTTGCTTTTATTTCATCATCATTACTTTCAAAAATGTTCTTATGCTTCACTTTAGCCCAATTAATGCGTCTTTTCACGGGGCCGCTTGTATCAACAGCAGATGCAGTCTTAGTAGTGTCTGTGATTTTTAATGCCGATGTATCGGTAACGGATTTTAATGCCGATGTATCTTTAGTAGTAGTAGTCGCAATATCTCCACCCAACGCTGTAGGTATAGTGTCGGTACTAGGGGTAGAAGCTGAATCGAGCATCACAATAGGTGCCGTAGCAGTATCCTCATTTTTATTTTTGCCTCTCTTCCTCTTGCCTTTTCCTTTTTCTTCTTCAGCACCAGCAACAGCTGCAGGGGGATCAATAAAATACTTATCGTCCTTCAGGTACTTGACTATTGCTATGGAGTCAATAACCCACTCACTGAACATGCGATACTGCTGGTTAGTAACTTCTGTTTTGTCGATGTAAAACGAACTCAAACTCACACGTTTCTTACTATTTGTATCCGTAGAAGATTGACTGTACTTAATAGTTACCGAGCCACCAGGTATATAAACCATTCCGGGAGGTGCAGCAAGAGTAAGGTGCCTGAATGGAATTACAGGACGCGTACGTGATTTGTGGTAATTGGGGTTCTCTTGAGCGATAGAAGTTGTTGATAAAGAGGATGCGGTGACAAATAGAACTCCAGCGAGTAACAAGGATCTCTTTATGTACATACGTGTTATATTTATTTAATTTAATAATGTGCTTACTAACTAACAAAACAATAGCTGAAATATTTGACTATATCCGCTAACATGGTGCAAATATAAACTAATAAACATCATCAAGCACATCGCTGTGCTAATTAATTGACAACAAATTTTAGTTCTTCACCTTTCCGGAATCACAAATAATTCAGGCTAACATTCTCTACAATCAAATGCTAAAATCTAACTATTTTGCGTAAAGATAGATAAGTTCTTTAAAAAGCAAAAACATTTCCCAAAAAAACACCCTTAATCTGGATGTTTTACCTATTATCAGCGACGTTCATCCGTGTTAGAGTCACATATTCACACTTGCATTACATTATTTACCATTTAAATAATTTGCCATTGTGTATTTTCACGTCCATAATAGGTAAAAAATAATGTGTAAATATTTGCATTGCATTCACTTCCACTAGATTTTGGGGTCAACTGCATTGAATCGTCTCTTTGCAGTTACAATCGTTGAAAACACTTTTCTCTTCGGTAACATTAAGTAAATCAAGAAAATACTATTCAGCAACATTAATTGTTTTTTTGAAAAGCAAACGCTGCCAAATACTTCAACTGGTTAGCATTTGATATTTTATTACAATCAAAATGATTGCCGCGGTTTAGAATATTTGACATAATTGTTAACTTGCACACCATATAAAGTTATTTACCACCAATATCAACAATACTGTAATTCGGAAATGCTAAAAATAGGAGTTTTTGGTGCGGGCCATCTCGGCAAAATACACATCAGGCAGTGGAAAGAAATTGAAAATATTACTCTTATCGGTTTTTTTGACCCAGACGATACACAAGCAGCCGCTACTACAACGGAATTTAACATCAAGAGATTCACAAACATAGACGATCTAATTACTGAATGTGACGCACTTGACATTGTTTCCCCTACTACCACTCACTACGAAATAGCCAAAAAGTGTCTACTTTCTTGCAAGCATTTATTTATAGAAAAGCCACTAGCCCATACACTAGAGGAAGGCAAAGAATTGGTAAAACTAGTGAAGGAAGCTAATGTTAAGTGCCAGATTGGTCACGTAGAGCGGTACAACCCAGCATATCTCGCACTCACTGATTTAAACATCAGACCAATGTTTATTGAAGCCCATAGGTTAGCTCAGTTCAACCCAAGAGGAACAGATGTGTCTGTGATACTAGACCTTATGATTCATGACATAGATATCGTCATGAGTCTAGTAAAATCACCGGTGAAACGAATATCTGCAAGTGGGGTGTCAGTGCTCAGTGAAACTGCCGACATAGCCAATGCAAGAATCGAATTTGACAACGGTTGTGTAGCAAACCTTACATCTAGCCGAATATCGCTGAAAAGAATGCGTAAAATGCGCCTTTTTCAGCGGGACGCATACATAGGAATAGACTTTCTGGAGAAAAAAACAGAAATCATCAAAATGAAGGAAAACGATGCCCCACAAGAATTACTGGACATACCTATATTATTAGGAAATGGGGAACAGAAAATAATATCTGTACAACTTCCCGAAATTTCCGAAATAAACGCAATAAAAACTGAGCTCTCTGAATTTACTTCCTCTATTTTGCAAAACAAACCTGAACGGGTATCAGTTTATGATGGCTACCAAGCTATGGATGTAGCTCACCAAATTCTAAAAAAAATGAGTTTGCACAATGAGTTACACAATGTTTAACATTTTTTTACGTTAGTACCGAGGAAACGATTATCATGACCAAACTTTACAGTAGGTTACTATTGCTTACATCTGCGTCAATTGCTCTTTTTGTGCTGTGGGGATGTAATGCTATTAACCCTAAAGAGAAAATACCTACATACGTGCATATCGACTCCTTTATTTTCGAAGGCACGACATCGCATGAAATCAAACATATTTGGGTTTACTATAACAACAATCCGATAGGCGCCTTTGACCTACCCGCTACAGTTCCAATTATCACTTCTGGTGCTACTGGCTCGCTAGAAATAGCTCCGGGCATTTCTATTAACGGACGTAACGAACGCCCCCTAACCTACCCCTTCTATAAGCTTGATGTTTCTACCCTTACCGAACAACCAGGTAAAATAGTTTACTACACTCCAAAAACTAGATATTTCGATTCGGTGAAATTTTTCACCATATCTGAATTTGAAGCAGGGATTACTAAATTCTCGCGCTGGGGTGGCACTACTAATATTATAGGTGTAACAGCCGACTCGCTCACTTTCGAGGGTAGCGGAAGCGGTGCAGTATTTTTGGTTAGCGCTGCCGATAGCTCTATCGATAGCACTACTACTCCATTTGTTATAAATCCTGGAGCAGCTTTTATCGAGTTCGACTACAACACCACAGTGCCATTCATACTGGGCATGCAGGCAAACCTCGGCAGCCTATACTCCTCTTCTGTCAATTATCTGGCTGGAGTATTACCGAATACTGGATGGAAAAAATTCTACCTAAATGTTACCGGCTTCATAAGCCAATACCCTGCTGATAATTATCACCTCTATATAAAAACATCAATGCCCACTGGGCAAACAAATGGCAGAATGCTGATAGATAATATAAAACTCGTAACTTTTTAGACAGCATGCGCCTGAACAAAATGAAAAGAAATGCCATCAGGCAACTGGCTCTGCTCGACTACATAGCTTCTGCTGTGGCGTGGTTTTGTTTTTGGATGTACAGGCAACACTTCCTTACTGGAATTCCATACTCTGAGACTCTAAGACACCTTCATGCGCGTGATTATCTAAACATTTTACTCGTCATCCCATCGGGCTGGCTGCTTGCTTACCTTTTATCTGGTACTTACTTTGATCTGTACCGAAAATCTAGGCTCAACGAAATCAATCGCACACTCATTTCTTGTATACTGGGTTGTATTGCAGTTTCAGTTATAGTCTTTGGCAATGACACCGGCGACTACTCCTACTTTATCAATACCATAAGCCGCTACCTGCTCATACACACTTCATTTGCACTGGTATCTCGCTTATGGATATTATATAGAGTAAAACGCAATCTTATTACAGGCAAAGTAGGTTTTAATACCCTCATTATAGGTGGCAACCAGCAAGCCATCAACATTTACAAACAGGTACTAGACAATCCAAAAGTATTGGGAAATATTTTTAAAGGTTTCATCTACTCCAATAAAGAAGCCAGTAATGGCATGAGCAAATTTCTGCCCCAATTAGGCCATCTGTCTGAGCTGGAAAAAATTATCGACAATCACGAAATTGAAGAAGTAATAGTGGCGGTCGACTCCTCCGAACATCACCTGCTCGAAAATATACTCACACGCCTCAGCTACAGACCCGTAGTAGTAAAGGTACTACCCGACTATTACGACATTCTATCAGGCTCCGTAAAAACTAGTAACGTTTACGATGCAGTACTCATTCACATTCACCCCGATCTCATGCCCGACTGGCAACGCGTATGCAAGCGGCTCATAGATATACTCATATCTGGCACATCACTCATAGTGCTCACTCCGTTTCTGGTCTTTACTGCCATTATGGTAAAGCTATCATCAAAGGGTGGCATCATTTATAAACAAGAGCGCATAGGTCTCTTTGGTAAACCATTCTATATATATAAGTTCAGATCTATGTACCTGGAGGCCGAAAAAGCCGGACCAGCGCTCTCTAGCAAGCTAGATCCACGTATCACCCCTTGGGGCAGATTTATGCGCAAATGGCGCATTGACGAAGTACCGCAGTTTCTCAATATCCTCAAAGGCGATATGTCGCTCGTAGGTCCCAGACCTGAGCGCCGACATTACATAGACATCATCAGCGAGAGCCACCCTCACTACAAGTACCTGCACAAAGTAAAACCTGGGCTCACCTCATGGGGCATGGTGCAATTTGGCTATGCTGAGAATGTCAATGAAATGATAGAACGTATGAAATACGACCTACTATACATCGAAAACTGCTCTCTGGCACTAGATATCAAAATCATCATGTACACCTTCATGGTTATCTTTCAGGGTAGAGGCAAATAACCCATTTCGCAAACTGCACTTTATTCGGTACTTTGGCTGCCAGTTGTTGCTCAGCCCATGAAAAAACTACTGCTACTCCTTTTCGCAGCTATCGGTTATGCCTCCACCACTTTGGGTGCCGACACTACCGTTACAAAAACACTCACATTTAGTGCCATGGCAGAAGTGTATTATAGCTTCGACTTCGCCCAGCCCTCCACCAATAGCCGCCCCGCATTCGTATACTCGCACAACCGCCACAACGAAGTAAACCTCAATCTGGCATACACCAAAGCCCACTACCAAACCCAGTTCATTCGTGCGAACCTCGCATTGGCAACAGGCACCTACGTAGCCGCCAACTATGCCAACGAACCCGGCGTACTCAAAAACATATACGAAGCCAACATCGGCTTCAAACTCACACCCCGCCACAACCTCTGGATAGATGCTGGCATCATGCCATCGCACATAGGCTTTGACAGTGCCAACAGCCTCAACTGCAACACCCTCACACGCAGCATCATTGCCGATAACTCGCCCTACTACGAGTCTGGCGCGAGCCTCAATTATACCTCCCCAAAAAACAAATGGTATATGGCGCTACTGCTACTCAATGGTTGGCAACAAATACAACGCACACCAGGCAATAGCCACATAAACGCAGGCACACAACTCACCTACACACCATCATCATCTCTCACCATCAACTATAGCACCTTTGCCGGCAATGTATACCCCGACAGCATAGCACAGTTGCGGGTTTTTCACAACCTCTACGCCATCATTAACCTCAACAGTAAAATCAATATCATTGCCGATATAGACTATGGCAGCCAGCAATCCTCAAGTCACAACCCGACTTGGCATTCATGGCTGGGAGCAGCACTCATAGCCAGCTACCGCATAGTTCCACGCACCACCATAGCTGCCCGTGCCGAGTACTACCAAGACAACAAAAGCATCATCACCACTCCGCTACCCCGTGGCTACCTGCACACCCGTGCCTATTCTGCCAATGTCGACTATACCCTGGGCCCAAATGTGCGCTGGCGCACCGAGGCCAAGCTATACCACAGCACCACCCCACTCTACACCACCGCGACTGGCACAGCCACTACCACTAGCTACCTAGCCACCACATCCATAGCCATCAGCTTCTAAGCCATTACTTGCTCATAGCCGTCTTAAACTCCGACGTAAAGTGAAACTCTATCGCTGGGTTATTCTGCCGCTCAGTGTTCAAAAACCACTCGCTCTGCGCCAGATATACGATGTTGCCATCCTTATCATACATGATGTTATTCTGCTTAAATCGAGCAAAATCCTCTATCGCCTTTTTATCGCCCGTTATCCAGCATGCCTTGTAAAACGATAGCGGCATAAATGCACATGATGCCCCATACTCTTGCAGCAATCTGTACTGTATCACCTCAAACTGTAGTTCGCCCACACACCCTATTATCTTACGGTTGCCACCATGCTGCGTAAACAACTGCGCCACACCTTCATCTGTCAACTGCTGCACACCCTTCTCCAGTTGCTTCGTCTTCATAGGGTCCTTATTCACCAGCTCCTTAAATATCTCTGGCGAGAAGGTAGGTATACCCGTAAACTGCATCACCTCACCTTCTGTAAGCGTATCTCCTATCTTAAACGTCCCCGTATCAAACAAACCCACTACATCACCGGGAAAAGCCTCCTCTATCACATCCTTCTCACGCGCCATAAACGAATACGGATTGCTGAAACGCACATCCTTACCCAGCCGCGCATGTTTATAATACGTATTGCGCGCAAACCTTCCCGAACACACCCTCAAAAACGCTATCCTATCTCTGTGCCTCGGGTCTAGGTTGGCATGTATCTTAAATATAAAACCCGTAAACTTATCCTCCTCAGGTGCCACATACCGCTTATCCGTGTTGCGCCCCTGCGGTGCCGGTGCTATTGCTATAAACGTATCTAGCAGTTCCTTCACCCCAAAGTTATTCACCGCACTACCAAAGAACACCGGAGCTATCTTACCCTCCAGATAAGCCTGATTATCTAGTTCGCCATACACACCCTGTAGCAGTTCTACATCCTCACGCAATTGAGCCGCATTGCGCTCTCCCACACGCGCATCCAGCAGCCCATCATTCAGGTCATTGATAGGCACCGTATTTTCCTCCGTCGACTTCTGGTTAGGGGTAAACAAGTTCAGGCTGCTATCATAGAGGTTATACACCCCCTTAAACTCCTTACCCATATTTATAGGCCACGACAGCGGATGCAGCGATATCTTCAGCTCCTTCTCTATCTCATCCATCAGGTCAAACGGAAACTTACCATCCCTATCCAGTTTATTCACAAACACTATTATCGGCGTATCCCTCATCCTACACACCTCCACCAGCTTCCTCGTCTGGTCTTCCACACCATTCACACTATCTATCACCAGAATTACACTATCCACAGCCGTTAGCGTCCGGTACGTATCCTCCGCAAAGTCCTTGTGACCAGGAGTATCCAGCAGATTTATCAGCGCACCATCATACGCAAAACTCATTACCGATGTAGCTACAGATATACCCCTCTGCCGCTCTATCTCCATAAAGTCGCTCGTAGCATGTTTTTTTATCTTATTACTCTTCACAGCACCCGCCACCTGTATCGCACCACCAAACAACAGTAGCTTCTCTGTAAGCGTAGTCTTACCCGCATCCGGGTGCGATATTATCGCAAATGTGCGCCGCTGCGCTATCTCTTTTTCGTTCATTATTCAGTCCTTGCTATAGTTACCACACGGCACGCACCACCCACCCGGGCAGCACGTACCTCGCATTCAGGCCCACAAAGGTAATGCATTACACCAGCTATTTCATTGCACCCACATTTATCACTTTAGGCCACCAGCCACAGCACACCCATCAGCGGGCTTTGTGTCACTCGCTTCTACTAGCGGGGCTGTGAGGAGCTTAGATCACAGAAATTAACAACCACTTCAATCACCTTTTACATTAAAATAAGCGGGGCTACCCTTTTGAGGAAGCCCCGCTTATTTTTTCACATTAAACAACAAACACAAGTCACTGTTCTAAAATCAATTTTTGTCTACTGCTGGTACACCAGTCTTACTATTTTGTTGCTGCCATCTGCACCTTTAAAGCGCAGCATGTACACACCACTTGCGAGACCAGCTGGCAATGAGATACTTGTAGTACCCGCTTTCGCTTCGTACTGTTGTAGCTGCTTGCCATCTATTGTGTAGAACACTACGTTACCTACTACATCCGTAGTCAGGTTGATAGCGCCAGTTGTTGGATTTGGAGATACACTGAACACATTGTTGTCGCCATCGTTATCTTCCGACAT
>CAMDNC010000054.1 GCA_945902755.1 Flavipsychrobacter stenotrophus | reverse complement strand
TCTCTTTATTGCTGCTACAACAATAGGAAGCTGCCAAAAGGATACTGCCTCAAAAGCTACATCTTCTCATTTTGTACTAGCTACGGTTTCAGGGAGCGGTGGGTCATTTTCCGCTTCAGATGGCATGGTAACGACCAATAAAAACTCAGCATCTCCATTTCCTTACGTAGAGGTAAATGGCACATCAAGTTCTGGTGCACGTATCAGTGTATGGATTTATAGCTACGTAGGTAGCATAGGTACATTCAGTATGGACGGAAGCAACTATGGAGGAACGTATAAACCTACTGCAACTTCAGCAGCGATTCCATCTGCACACGGATCGCTGATTATAACAGCAGTTACCCCAAATCTGACAGGTAGTTTCAGCTTTACCTGTACAGATTCAACTGTGATTACAGGAACATTCAATTCGGCTACGCCTTAATGAAATGATGCTTTGCCTTTAAACGGCTTACAATACCCACTCCTTTAGGGCATTGGCTATTTTGCGGTCGTTGCCTAGGCGTGGTACTTTGTTTTGCCCACCAAGTTTGCCTATCGACTTCATGTATTCTATAAAGGCATTTTTTTTCATTAGCCTTATCTTTAGTGGTTGTAATATGCCACCACTTATCAGGTCTTCGTAGTAAATGTTCTTGGCACGTAAGTACTTATCTACAGTTAATGCAAATGCATCCATGTTTGAGGGTTGTGTCTCGAACTCCACAAACCACTCATGATAAGGCAAACCCTCTGTAACCTGTATGGCTGGCGCTATGGTGAACTCTGTGACATGCGCTCCGTACTCTTTAGCAGCATTCATAATAGCATATTCTACCTCTTCGCCTATTACATGCTCGCCAAAAGCTGAAATAAAATGCTTGATACGTCCAGTTACTACCAACCTGTAGGGATTGGTGCTTACAAACCTTACTGTATCGCCAATGCTGTAGCCCCATAAGCCTGCATCAGTATTGAGTATGAGTGCATAGTTTTCGCCAGTTTTCACCTCGCCTAGCGATAGGCGTGTGGGGTTTTCATTGCGTATCTCACTTACTGGTATAAACTCGTAAAACATACCTGCATTGGTGTTGAGCAGTAGCCCCTCGCCCCCTATCTGGTCTTGAAAAGCAAAAAAACCTTCTGAAGCTGGAAATGTTTCTATCATATCTACATGTCCACCTAAGCTATCGAGCAGTCGAGCTTTGTATGGTTCAAAATTTACCCCACCATGCACTATAACCTGTAGTTTTGGGAAAAGCTCTTTTATTTTTTTGCCCTCGTTGCGTGCGCTTAGCCACTCAAAGTACATCTGCATCCATGGTGGTATGCCGCTTATCAGCGTCATATTTTCAGTCATGGTTTCGTTTACGATCTTATCAAGCTTCACCTCCCAGTCTTCTATGCAGTTGGTTTCGTAGGTGGGCATTTGGTTGCCCCGCAGATACCGTGGCACATAATGGTTCACAATGCCACTGAGCCTTCCTGTAGGTATACCTCCCACCCTTTCCATTTCTGGAGAGCCGGAAAGAAAAATCATTTTACCATCGGCAAACGAAGTATTGCCACTTTCTGCCATGTAGCATAGTAGCGCATTGCGAGCGCCATTGATATGGTTGGGCATCGACTCCTTCGATATTGGAATGTACTTTACCCCACTGGTGGTACCTGAGGTTTTGGCAAAATATATGGGTCTACCTTTCCAAAGCACATTCTGATCGCCCTTTTTAATTTTTTCTATGTAGGGGACAAAATCTTCGTAATCGCGAATAGGTACAGCTTTCTTAAAATCCTCGTAGGTTTTTACCTCACCCAAGTTGTGCTCTTTCCCAAAAACAGTAACTGCACCATTCTTTAGAAGGTACTGCAACACTGCATTCTGATCTGCTACTGCAGTGGCCATACCCTTGCGCACCTTAGTGTAAACTATAGATGCATAAGGACGAGCAAGTAACGATTTGATTTTCATGAGCAATTCTGTATTGGTGAGTAAAGTTAATAATTAATTCATGAGGGGCTGTATTGCAAAAGTTAAAGGTTATTGTGCAAAAATTACTTGTAAAAGAGGACGTAATAATGACTGTAACCAAATTGCTTGGAAATTTTCCCTTTTAGGAAGAGAAAACATGCCAATTAAATACCATTTAGTTACATTTGTTATGAAAATTCGAAAACACACTTAAGGTAATTACAGATACTACTACATATTTAGCTAGTATTACAGACTTGATACTGCGACAATAATTTTACCTACTTTGTGATTTTTTATTATGGCTCCAAAAAATCACATAATAATATATTTCCTATCAACGGCCCTGTTAATGGTTGTTGCCTGGTACAATGGATTCCCCTTGGTTCATTTTGACTCCGCAGCATATATCGAACAAGCCATTTATCCTCACTTTTCGCCTGAGCGTACTCCATTCTATGGTTTATTTATAAAGGCAAGTAGCCTTCATTTATCATTATGGTTTACGGTAGTGCTTCAGAGCGGAATATTGTCATTTTTGCTAATTCGATATGTAAGGTTGTTGGTAGGTGCAGAACATTCAGAGTATGTGTTTAGTTATCTTTTTGCTATTACAGGTATAGTTATACTTACTGGGGTCTCGTGGGTTGTTTCGCACCTCATGCCCGATGTTTTTACCGCTATTTTGTTGTTATCTATTTTGTTACTGTTTACAGACAAGTATGCAAGTGTTTACATGCAAGGACTATACGCACTCCTAATTTTCGTAGCCATATGTATGCATTTTTCGCACATTGCAATATCTATTATTGTCGCAATTTACATACTACTTACTTCCATTAAAAACCCTACTGCTGGTTACAGAGCAAAGAGTTGTGTGCTTTTGGGTATATGCAGTATTTTTTTTACAACTATATGTACAGCCAATGCTGTTAAAAAGCATGGATTTCAATTTGCAAGAGGCAAAGAGGTATACATGATGGCAAAATTAACCGAAAACGGAATTCTACAAAAATATCTGAAAACAACATGCCCAAATAATAATCAGGACATTTGTAAATTTAAAGATCGGCTACCTAGTTCTATGTCCGAATTTTTACTATCAGGCGAAAGCCCACTATACAAAATGGGTGGCTGGGACAGCAGTACAGCCAACTTCGGCAATATTGTATCCGATGTATTTAGTCGCCCTGAGTATGCGGGAATGATGCTACAAAAAACTATTACTGGTGCACTAAAACAATTAGTACAAGTGGCACTGCCCCAAGAATTGACACCACAGAACAGAGACTCTGAAACCTTCAAAAAAGTGAGTAACTACTTTCCCGACGAGGCTGGGGAATTCGAAATATCAATGCAGCAAACGGAAATATTAAATACATCGACGTCCAATTTTATTCACCTGCTGTTTTTCGTTGTTTCTTCTTTGTGGCTCATAGTTCATTACAAACAAGCATTATCGCCACTAACAGTCAGTTGCTATAGTATTATTATTGTATTTATCATTACAAATGCTGTTATAGTTGCATTTTGGGGAAGTGCCGACTGGCGTTTTCAATTTCGAATTTTCTGGTTGCTTCCAGCTACTAACTTTCTAGTTATAATAAGTTACTATGGTGCAACATTGCAAAACAAGTTAACCATGCATCAATAAGCCCATGAATAAACTAACTTCTTTCGCACTATTTTTAATTACCACAATATTATTGATGACAATCGCCCTATATAATGGTTTTGGGCTAGCAGAAAACGACACTGGGGCATATATTGCTACTGGTATAAAAAATATCGTACCTATCGACAGGTCACCATTTTACGGATGGTTTATTTATTACACAAGCCTTTATTCTTCATTATGGTATACTCTTTTTACACAGTGTGCCCTACTTTCCATACTGCTAATCAATTATATATATATCCTGTATCGAAATACTACAATTACTGCTCGTATTATTTTGATTTCAGTCATTTCTGTTGTCTGTTTCACATGTGTACCCTGGGTATCGTGTTACCTAATGCCCGATATTTTTGGTGGCATTTTACTACTTGCCACACTGTTATTCCTTAATGTACCCTGCAATAAATTTACTAAACTATTTTTGTATTCAATTGTGATATTCTATTCTGTGATAATACACAATTCGCACTTCCTTATACTAGCTGCCTTTGCTTTAGCAGTATTAGCTTGGAGCATAATGAAGAAAAAAATTGAGCTATTCAAACGGTCAGTAATCCTCCTTAGCATTTCTGTATTAGGTTGGTTCACATTGTGCGCTGTAAATGCTGTAAATGGTAATGGCTTTACCATTTCACGAGGTGGTCACGTCTTCATGATGGGCAAACTTGTGGAAACGGGAATACTTAACACTTACCTCAATGACAATTGCGACACAAAACTATTGAAGCTGTGTGATTATAAAAACGATGTACCAGCGTACTCTTGGATTTATATTTGGGATGAAAAAAGCCCTTTGTATAAAAACGGGGGCTGGGATAGTAGCAAAAAAGAGAATAATCAGATAATTCATGATGTATTCAGCACATGTCGTTATCAACGGATGTTTGTACAAAAGTCTATAATATCTACCTTGAAACAACTTGTACAATTTCAGGTTCAGAACAAAACACTAAATATGGGTGAAGGCAATTCTCCATGGTATACCATTAAAAAATATTTTGCTGATGAACACAACGAATTTAACTCAAGTAAACAAAACACAGTAAGTATAAGAGCAGACAAAGCAAATACAGTATATCTTATTTTCTTATTTCTGTCTAGTATTATGATATTGAGAATAAGACATTTAATTCCTTCTGAAATAGCCATGCTATACGGGTTTATAATATTGTTTGTGACAATGAATGCATTTATAACAGCTACATTTTCTACTGTTCTTCCTCGGTACCAAAATCGTATATTCTGGATATTGCCTGCGACCAATGCGATACTTCTCATAAAACACTACCTCGGTAAAGTAACGATAGTCAATCTATTCGAAAAACATCAAAAGGAATAATAAATTTCTGTTGTTTAAAAAGAAAAAGTGCATTACCTTTGCAGAAATATTTTAGGTATATCATGTTTGCAATAGTTAACATAGCAGGACAACAATTCAAGGTTAAGCAGAATGACGAATTGTTTGTACATCGTTTGGGCGGTAATGCCGGCGACAAAGTTGAATTTTCTGAAGTGCTTATGGTAAGCAATGAAGGTAGTATATCTGTAGGAACAAACTCAAGAATAGTCCAAGCAGAGATACTCGATCACCTTAAAGGCGATAAAGTTATCGTTTTTAAGAAAAAGCGTAGAAAGGGCTACCAGAAAAAGAATGGTCATCGCCAGAGCCTGACCAAAATAAGAATAAATGAGATTGCATAACTTTAACTCGTAATAGTAATTAATAGATAAATAATGGCACACAAAAAAGGGGAAGGCAGTGTACGTAACGGCCGTGACTCCCACAGTAAAAGACTAGGTGTAAAGATATTTGGCGGTCAGCCAGCTATCTCTGGAAATATCATCCTCCGTCAGCGCGGAACAGTATATCATCCTGGCACTAACGTAGGTCTAGGAAAAGACTTCACCATATTCGCACTTACCGATGGTGTTGTTGAATTTCGCAAAACCAGAAACAAAACTCTGGTATCAGTAACTGCAGCTAACTAAGAAAAATCGCCGAGGACTAACCCCCATCGGCGATTTTGCCATATAAGATTTTTGTTTAACCCTTAAATTCACAGTTATGGCAACAGCAAAGAAGGCAGTAGCAGCTAAAAAAGCGGCTCCTGCAAAAAAAGCGGCTCCTGCTCCTGCAAAGAAAGCAGCCCCTGCAAAAAAAGCAGCTCCTGCTCCTGAAAAGAAAGCAGCCCCTGCTAAAAAAGCAGCTCCTGCTCCTGAAAAGAAAGCAGCCCCTGCTAAAAAAGCAGCTCCTGCTCCTGCAAAGAAAGCAGCTCCTGCTAAAAAAGCAGCTCCTGCTCCTGCAAAGAAAGCAGCTCCTGCTAAAAAAGCAGCTCCCGCTCCTGCAAAGAAAGCGGCTCCTGCTAAAAAAGCGGCTCCTGCTCCTGCAAAGAAAGCAGCTCCTGCTAAAAAAGCAGCTCCTTCAACGGATGCAGCTCCACAAAATGCCGCAGCTCCTAAAAAAGTTGCAGCGAAAAAGAATGCTGGTCCTGTTAAGGCAGCCGCTAAGAAGAAATAAGATTTATTTTAGCGATCTTAAAAAAAGGCTATGTAACATAGCCTTTTTTTTATGCTCTTTAGTCTCCCTAGTTTATTCGGATACTTGCATGAAATAATTTGTTCTATATTAAGGAATGGCAACTTGGATGCTCTGTAAAATTGCGCCTCTAAATACAGACCCATGCGTATCAAAATCAATCGTATCATCGGTTGTAAAATACCTGGTAGAGCCATTTTGTGTTAATCTAATATCCATTTCTGGATGACGTTGCAGATAACTAGCCAAACTATTGGCCACTATATCGCCTTGCGATACAACATTAATATTGCCAGGTAAGTACTTTTTGATTTTATCTAGCAACAAAGGATAATGGGTACAAGCCAGTAAAACAGTATCTATATCTGTGTCTTGGTGCAGTAAATCATTCAAATATTTTTGAACAAAATAGTCGGCACCATCGTGCTCGTGCTCTCCATTTTCTATTAATGGCACCCACATTGGGCATGCCTGCTGAAATACTTGTATATGGGGATAAAAGTGGCTTATTTCAATTTTATATGACTCAGAAGCGATCGTTCCCTTAGTACCTAACACACCTACTTTACCGGTGGTGGTGTAATTGCCTATAACCTCTGCCGTAGGCCTTATTACGCCCAACACTCTGTTAATAGGTGCGAGTAAAGGCAGATCGTGCTGCTGAATAGTACGCAAAGCCTTGGCTGAGGCTGTATTGCAAGCAAGTATTACCAACGGACATCCCATGCTGAAGAACCACTCCACACACTGCCGAGTATACTGATGAACTGTTTCGAATGAACGATTGCCATACGGAGCGCGACCATTATCGCCCAAATATATGTAGTCATATTCAGGCAGTAGGGCAGCAATGGACTTAAAAACAGTCAAACCACCATAACCAGAGTCGAATATACCGATAGGGTGCGTCATTATCAGAATTTTTTAAAGTGGCTACAAATGTATCATCCTCTTTATGAAACTGCAAACAATAATAGATTCACCTAAAATAGCGAGGTCTCATCTGGAAAACACCAGTGAGACCTCGCTGAAATGATAACTATTGTAAGAAAAGTATTAGTTAGCTACTACTATTTGTTTAACGATAGATCCGTTAGTACCGTTAATGTTTACCATGTAAGAACCATTAGCCATGTCAGCTACTGAGATTGTAGCAGTGTGCTGAGTAGAAGATGGAACACTTACAGTCTTCACTACACGACCTTGAATATCCATGATAGTAATAGTTGAAGATTGTGCATTTGTCCAGTTGATAGTGATATTCAAATCACCCTGAGAAGGAACAGGATAAAGTGTGGCTGTACCGCCTGCATTGCTTACGTTCTTTACAGAGCTAACAAAAGAACCATAGTAATAGTTAGCTTTTGTATCACCGAAAGCATAAGTCCAACCAATGCTGATATCGTTAGACTGACGAGTAGCAGAAGTCAACTGTTTGTTGCTGTTGTAAGTATAAGCATATTTATACATGTCAGCCCAAGAACCACTACCAGTCGTATCCCAAGTTTGAGCGATCTCTGTTTGTGGATTTCCGCTAGTGAAATCGCTATACAAACTAAGCATATCGTTTACAAAAGCAGTACCATCAAAATTCTGATGCAGCTTGGTTGTGCGATTGTTAGAAGAATCGTAAGTATAAGTGTACAATTCTGTATTATCCCATGAGGCACCGTTCCATGTGCTGTGAGTAGAAGTCAACATTTTGTTGGCAGAATTGTAAGTATAGTTAGTTTGGCTTGTGAACACAGGAGACGAAGCAACGAAGTTTGACTTTGTTTCGTTAATTACGTTCCCAGCGATGTCATAGTAATACAAAGTTTGGCTACTAGGCACATAGCTAGCTATACCGTCCCACAGTTGAAACTGGTCTTGGTATAACTGATTTGCAGAATTATAGCTGTAAGCATTGCGTGAATCAGTGATCCAAGATGAAGTACCATCCCAGTGCTGAGTGACCATGCTAGCTTTTTTATTACTGCTGTTGTAAGAATATATGTATTTGAATTTGTTTACCCAAGACAACGTGAATAAACCGTCCCACTCTTGTGTAACCTTGGTTGTAAGATTATTGCTGGCGTCAAACTCCTGCAATGTTCTCATGTTGTTGTTCTGTGTGTCTCCTGCTGTAAAGCTCCAGTTGTTAGATTCATCAAACTTAAGAAGGCTCTTCAGATCACCGCCTCTTGAAGTAGAAAGATAGTTGTATGCGGTAGAATCGAAACGTTTGAATTCTGCACCATTGTGCGTCCAGTGCGCTTGTGCTGTCAGTCTTGTAGATTGAGCCTGAGCGTCCTGAGAAAGTACTACTACAGGTATTGCAAGTGTTAAGAGTAGCTTCATTTTGTTCATAAAAGGCAATTTAATTTGATTTATTTAAGGTACAAACAGAAAAACCATACAATGATAGTAATAAATTTTGGGAAAATACAAATTTCAACCAAAAATTGTTGTGCCTATACGTATCGGTAACACAACCATTGCTTTCTTCTCAAATTGGCAGCCTAATCTACCAGTTGGGTGCGTTGATTTGATTGTCTAATAAGACTTTATTCAAAGACTTATTAACATGTTAAAATTAATAAGCAGTCTGTAGGAAACGATATGCAATAGTTGACAGCAAACGATATAAAATGAACACAAATCAACAAAATGTAAAGTACAAACCACTGTGGGACAAACAGTTCTCTACTGATGATATATTGTTATTCCTAAAAAGTCGTTATTACCCACCTATTTCACTATTTTTGAGGTTTTTATAACCATAATATTTCCCCCTCATGTGGCATAATACAGCCGCGTTTATAATAAAATACCGGATTGCCCTGCTTGTTATATTACTGACAGCCACAGGTATCATGGGTTATTATGCAGCACAGGTAAAACTTAGTTATGAGTTTACGAGTGCTGTGCCTACTGACAACCCAAAGTATATAGAATATCAAAATTTCAGAAAACAATTTGGTGAAGATGGTAACCTAATGGTGATAGGTGTACAAACTGACAATTTCTTTTCGCCAGAGTTTTTTAACGACTATGCTGTATTAGCTAAAAACATCGCAAAGGTAAATGCGGTAGAAAATGTACTTAGTGTTCCTGGAGCAATTACCCTTATAAAAGATACTGTTACATCAAAACTCAAGGTTATACCCATAGCTGGCAACCCACCCTTCAATGATGTAGACAGTATCAGACATACATTTGAAAATCTACCAGTATATAAGGGTTTTTTGTATAACCCCGATACCAAAGCCTATATGATGGCGGTGCGAATAGACAAGGTGGTACTAAACTCTAAAGACAGAGCAGGGGTGATCAATGCCGTAGTAGACCTTGGGAATACATTTGGCGAAAAACATAAAACTGAAATTCATTATTCGGGTCTACCGCTCATACGCACGCAAATGGCTATGAAAGTACAGGCGGAGATGAAACTTTTTCTAATTCTTTCCTTTGTACTTACAGCTGTCATTCTGGTAATATTTTTCCGCTCGCTGGTGGCTGTGCTAGCAT
This sequence comes from Flavipsychrobacter stenotrophus, assembly GCA_945902755.1. Classification (GTDB taxonomy): domain Bacteria; phylum Bacteroidota; class Bacteroidia; order Chitinophagales; family Chitinophagaceae; genus Nemorincola; species Nemorincola stenotropha_A. The sequence continues at coordinate 10,666 of CAMDNC010000054.1, read as the reverse complement.
CGATGATGGTAGTGGCGATAGGTGTTATATGGTCAGTGGGTACGATAGTATTATTGGGTTACAAAATTACGCTCCTCACGGCGCTCATTCCTCCACTCGTCGTAGTTATCGGAATACCTAATTGTGTGTACCTACTCAATCGATACCACTACGAGTACCACCGCAACCCCAACAAGATGAAGTCGCTACTTCGGATGGTGGACCGCATGGGCATCGTTACTTTCTTCACCAATCTTACTGCTGCTATAGGGTTTGGGGTGTTCTTTTTTACAAAGAGTGTATTGCTCAAGGAATTCGGACTAGTAGCGGGCATCAATATCATAGCACTGTTTTTCATTTCGCTGGTGTTCATTCCTGCTTTTTTCAGTTTCTTGCCTCCTCCCAATGTAAAACATACCAGCTATCTGGAAAGCGGCTGGATAAACAAACTACTTACTCGCATCACCAATTGGGTATTTGAGCACAGAATGACCATTTATGGTTTCACAATCATAGTTTGTGCATTGTCGGTATGGGGCCTTACAAAACTCCGCAATGATGCTCATATAGTAGATGACCTACCTAAAGAAGACAAAGTATCAGTTGACCTCAAGTTTTTTGAAAAGAACTTTAAAGGAGTAATGCCACTAGAGATAGTAATAGATACCCGCAAAAAGCGTGGTGTGATATCTGGGCTGGGCGTGATACGTAAGATGGATGAATTGTGCGCTATGCTAGAGTCTTACCCTGAAATAGGCAAACCGTTGTCCATCACTAATGGCGTTAAATTTGCTTCACAGCAATACTTTGGTGGTGACACTTCTTATTTTTCAGTTCCTGGCGATTTTGGTGCAGCGTTTCTGCAACCCTACCTATCTGCCAAAAATGACACCAGCAAAAACAGCCTTTTCAGCAAACTGTTACTTTCGTTCATAGACAGTAACAAACAAAAGGCACGTATCAGCGTGGGCATGGCAGATGTAGGCTCACGTAAGTTGCCTGCTTTGCTTAATTCTATTCGCCCCAAAGTGTACCAGATATTTGACAGCACGAAGTACCAGATTACGTTCACCGGCACCAGCATTACCTTTCTGGAGGGTAGTAAGTTTATTGTAGATAGCCTCAGAGATAGCCTAATTCTTGCCTTCCTCATCATATTTGGTTGTATGGTGGCGTTGTTTAGGTCTTGGCGCATATTGCTTATCTCTATCATCGTCAATATTGTTCCGCTGCTTATTACGGCTGGGCTTATGGGCTGGCTGGGCATTCGCATCAAGCCGTCTACTGTGCTTGTATTTAGCGTTGCATTAGGTATCACAATTGATGTAACAATACGATTTCTGGTCAATTTCAAGCAAGAGCTTGCCCGCCACGACGACAGTATAGCAGATACGGTACACCGCACCATACACGACACCGGCCTTAGTATCATTTACACTTCGTTGATTCTGATAGCAGGCTTTGGCGTATTTATGTTGTCGGAGTTTGATGGCACTAAATCCTTGGGCTACCTTACCTCTATTACGTTGCTGCTGGCTATGGTTACCAACCTTACTTTGCTGCCAGCACTACTGCTGTGGATGGATAAAGTGATAGAAAAGAAAAACGATGCCGCAGCATTTCTTATGGGCGAAGATGATAATGATGTCATAAAACTAAACGACTAATAAACTTATACGATCGCTATGAACAGTGTTTATAGTTATTGTATAACTAGCCAATGTTGTACTTCGACATTTTATAGTAAAGAGTAGTCCTGTCTATATTGAGCAGTTTGGCTGCCTTAGACTTGTTATATTGAGTCTCTTCCAGCGCATTAATTATCAAATCTCTTTCGCTATCGCTGCTTTGCATAGCAGGAGGTTGCGTAGCTTCGCGTTGCACTGCTAACAACATCTCGTTGGGTAAGGCTGCTATAGATATTTCTTCAGCTGATGTAAGGAGCACTGCACGTTTTACTATGTTTCTCAACTCACGCAGATTTCCAGGCCAGTCATACCTCATAAACAACAACTCCACATCTTTCGATATTCCTTTTATCTTTTTGCCTAACTCAGCATTGGTTTGTTTTATGAAGTAATCTACAAACAACATGATATCTTCACGGCGTTCATGTAGCGAAGGCACCTGAATCTTAAACTCATTGAGCCGGTGATAGAGGTCTTCTCTAAATTTTCCATTTTTTACGGCATTGAGCAAATTTTCATTGGTAGCAGCTATGATGCGCACGTCTATGTTTATCTGCTTGTTACTGCCAACGGGTTGTATCACCCGTTCCTGTAGCGCCCGTAGCAGTTTCACCTGTATCTCATAGCTCAAGTTACCTACCTCATCCAAAAATATTGTACCTCCATTGGCAGCTTCAAACTGACCTACCTTTTGCTGCAATGCACCAGTAAATGCGCCTTTTACATGACCGAACAGTTCGCTACCGGCAAGGTCTGCCGATAGGGCACCACAATCTAGTGCCACAAATGCCCTGCTACCGCGCTTGCTGAAGTTATGAATGCTCCTGGCTGCTAGTTCCTTACCGGTGCCACTATCGCCCTGTATGATGACCGAAAAATCGGTAGGTGCTACCAGCTTTATATACTCATGTAGCTGCTGCGACACCACGCTGGTACCCTCTATAAACTTAGGTGCTTTGACAACAGGCGCTGTCAGTGCATCTTTTTTGCTGAGTGCTTCTTGTATTATCAGCAGTAGTTCGTCATGGTTTACCGGCTTGGTGATGTAGTCGTATGCACCAGAGCGAATGGTTTTGACAGCTATGCGCACATCATGAAAGCTAGTCATGATAATAGGTGCCGTATGTTTGTAATTGCTGTGCAGTATAGTAAGTATATCCATACCCAAACCGTCAGGTAGCCTGTAGTCGAGCAACGCCAAATCAAATTTTTTAGTGAGTAAGCTAGCCTTGCCTGTTTTCACATTGTGTGCTACAGTAACATCATAGCCATGCCGGAGGAGAAATTGCTCCAGCATTTGGCTAAATGTTACATCATCTTCTACTATTAGTACGCTTGTCATGAGGGTATGTGTGCTACAAATATCGGATAATTATCGGTGTGCTGCTGCATGCAGCTACACAGCACCCCACATTACACTTGCAACGACCACCCGAAAACTGGGTAATTATTTACAAATAACAGAATAGCTACAACTTATAACACTGTTAATACGCTACCACCGATACTGCATTTACCTTATATTTGTAGTTGAAAATCATTATACAGATGAGTGTACATTCATTTCAGGAACATTTTGATAACCTGATAGACAGAGACGTGACGATAGAGCCGAAGGACTGGATGCCGGATGATTACCGGAAAACGCTTATCAGGCAGATATCACAACACGCACACAGCGAGATAATAGGTATGCTGCCAGAGGGAAACTGGATAACGAGAGCGCCGTCGCTACGCCGAAAGGCAGTATTGCTTGCCAAGGTGCAAGACGAAGCCGGACATGGCTTATACCTCTATAGTGCCGCAGAAACACTGGGCATTAGCAGAGATGAGATGTATAACCAACTGCATACGGGCAAGGCTAAGTATTCTTCCATATTCAACTACCCTACCCTTACCTGGGCAGATATGGGTGCTATAGGCTGGCTGGTAGATGGTGCTGCTATTATGAATCAGGTGCCGCTATGTCGCACATCTTACGGGCCTTATGCTCGCGCCATGGTGCGTGTGTGCAAGGAAGAAAGCTTCCACCAACGCCAAGGGTTTGAGATAATGCTCACACTATCTAAAGGCACAGATATACAGCGCAAACTGGCTCAGGATGCATTTAACCGCTGGTGGTGGCCATCGCTTATGATGTTTGGACCGCCAGATGCTGAAAGCCCCAATACAGAGCAAAGTGTACGCTGGCGCATTAAGCGTTTCACTAATGATGAACTGCGTCAGAAGTTTGTAGATGTGACTGTAGAGCAGGCTCGTGTGCTGGGACTGGAGATGCCCGACAAAGACATAAAATGGAATGAAGAGCGTGGACACTACGACTTCGGAACAATAAACTGGTCAGAGTTCTATAACGTGGTAAAAGGCAATGGTCCGTGCAACAAACAGCGCATAGAAGCGCGCCGCAAAGCATGGGATGAAGGCAAATGGGTGCGTGACGCTGCTATGGCACATGCCGCAAAGCGCAAAGCACGCCAAAGCGAAGTAAAGGCCGCATAAATGGTGGTCTGAAAAAGAATATCCATAACAAGCAATACCAATAATGACCAACGACAAACTGAACAATAGTAAAAACGAGTGGCCTCTGTGGGAAGTATTCATACGCAGCAAGGCTGGTCTGGATCATAAACATGCAGGTAGCCTGCATGCTGCTGATGCACAGATGGCTATAGAAAATGCACGCGATGTATATACCCGCCGCATGGAAGGGGTAAGTATATGGGTGGTAGAGAGTAAACACATACAAGCATCAGACCCAGGCGAAGCTGACTCTATGTACGACCCAGCAAGCGATAAAATATACCGCCATCCTACGTTTTACAATCTGCCAGACGAAGTGAAGTATATGTAATACTTAACGGTATCAGCAGCATAATGAATTGATGTAAACAGTGTGCCTCGTCCTACCCGGTGAGGCACACTGTTTACTATAAATACTACGATAATGAACTTAGCTTATACGCTCCGTCTTGCCGACGATGCATTGATTATAGGTCACAGACTGAGTGAGTGGTGTGGTCATGGCCCCATACTGGAACAAGATATAGCCCTCACCAATACTGCCCTAGACCATCTGGGTCGTGCCCGCAGCCTGTGCCAATATGCGGCTGAACAGTACAATGCTGCTACTGCCGAAGAAAAGAAAAACAGCTTTTCGTCAGTGGCCATTCAGCAACTTACGGAAGCTGGTAAACAACTTACAGAAGACGATATAGCCTACCTACGCGATGGCTGGGATTACCGAAGCCTGCTGCTGCTGGAACAACCCAATATAGACTGGGCTTTTACTGTGGCTCGTGCGTTTTACTACGACACGTTCAATTACTATTTCTTTAGCCACCTCAAAAACAGCAACGATACCACACTGGCAGCTATAGCCGAAAAATCGCTTAAAGAAGTAACCTACCACCTGCGCTGGAGCAGCGAATGGGTAGTGAGGCTGGGCGATGGTACTGACGAAAGCCACAACCGTATACAACAAGCCATCAACGAACTATGGCAATATACGGGCGAGCCGTTTGTGATGAATGATGCAGATAATGTAGCGGTAAGCACTGGCGCAGGGGTTAATCTGGCAGATATACAGCCCCTATGGACGGCAAGGATAGCAGAGATACTGCAAGAAGCCACACTAACCATGCCACCTGCTGGTAGCTGGATGCAACAAGGAGGCAAAGAAGGCCGCCATACAGAGCACCTGGGCTACATACTAGCAGAAATGCAATACATGCAACGCACCTACCCAGGTATGGAGTGGTAAAAAACAATATTGAAATACACACAAAAGTGGCTGCCTCTGAAATCTATATTTCCGGAGCAGCCACTTTTCTTTTGTTATCTATGCTATTGCCTAATACCCATTTAGTTACCCGCTTGTCACAATCTTCGGTTTGCTGAGAATCGTGCGTGTCGCTACCCACTTACGACACTTTTCTCACCCATTGCAATATGTACTCAGCCACCTCCTCCCATCCATGCTCACCACATATGTAATGACTCCTCCCCTCAAATTCTTTATAGGCTACTACACTGTTATTATCCTTGTATCTATTAGCAATCTTTTTTGTGAGTGTAGTCGGAAAAATATTGTCACGTGTACCAGATATAAACAGCAACGGATGGTGCGGCTTGCCAAAGTCAATATTCGAAAAAGATTTTGTCAGTGTTTCCTGACCTATTTTCCGGCTTTCAGGCACTGCTACAGCGTCATATGCCCTTGCAGCTTCTTCCTCTGACAATGTATTGAAAAATGCTTTGTTGTACCACTCTCTACTACCCAAATAGGAACTATGCCCTTTAAAAAAATTGACTGCCGGCCATACAATTTTTATGGTAGAGAGGGGTGCCAATACATTCTTAGGAGGTGCACCGTTTATACTTACTCCTGCTACAGCTTCATTTAGCTCCACCAGCTTTTGCACTACTAATCCTGCCATAGAGTGGCCTACCACTATTGGTTTTTCAGGTAGTGTGTGTATGAGTTTTATTATGTTCTGCACCACATCTTCAAATCCTGTTTTTGTAAGCTCTGGGTGTATACTAGCTCTGAGGTTTACCGGCTCACCATCGTGACCCGGATTGGCAGGTGTATACACTGTATAGCCATGTGCTTCAAAATATACTTTCCATGCAGCCCAACTAGTGTTGTTTACAAACATGCCGTGTATCAATACTATTGTCTTTGTATTTTTCATTGCTTTTTGTTTTTTGCTATACAAAGGTCAGTTCGTTTCCACGCAATAATTTTAACCCAGGTTAAAATCGCAATACAGCACATGGTAAGAGCTGACTAGCATTATCTTATACAATTTGCCACTCTTACCCTACCTCTGTTCAGAGACAGAGCTAATATTATCAGGATTATAAAAAGAGAATTAAATTTTCCGCGCGCTCCTATCTCAATAGAAGCCGCTTACGTATGCGACTTAGAGAAGGACCTTGAATCCCCAAATAGGAAGAGAGATGATACAGGGGTACTTTGTTGAATATCTCAGGATAATCTTTTATCAAATCAAGGTATCGCTGTTCGGGTGTTTTAAACATAAACCCCTCTATTCTTGTCATTGTAACATTAAATGCCGTTTGTGCCAGTATCCTACCAAATGTTTCCCATTCGTGCGACTGCCTGTAAAGACTTAACAGATCTGTGATATGAATTTGCACCACCTCGGCATCTGTAAGAGCCTGAGTATGATAGTCGCAGGGTATCTGGTTTATGAAACTCTTAAACGTAACCACAAATCCATGAGCAGCATATAAAAACACATTTTTTTCTTCGTCAGTGTCTTCATTAATTAAATAAGACCGAAAAACACCGTCAGTCACAAAACCTAAATATTGACACACTGTTCTGTGATGATTGTAATAATCGCCTTTTTGGTAAGCACGTACCTGCCAGTAAGCACCAGAAAGATCGAAAGCTTGACGCGACATCCCCGATAAATGCGAAACAACTGAATACAACCCATCTAATGTGTCCATAAAACTTAGATAATTATTTAACACCCACTCACAACTTACAAAATTCAATATTTAGCACCAAATGATTATTTTCTAAAAATGATAGTAACAGCATGTTATTGCAATCAACAGTACATTATAGGCATGTTTTTCTGAAAAAGAATAGCATACAGTATTTTGGCTGAACCATTTTTAATAAAATGAACAGACATGATAACACCTTTTTACAAGTACCAAAATATTTATTTGTATTTGACAACCAAAATCATACTTTTAAGTATATAAAACACAAGTATGGCACTTGAGAAGAAAATATTTATAGTAGATGACAACGAAATGCTGTCAATGGCGCTGGAAGACTACCTGACACGCCGGGTAGATCACGAGGTACTGACCTTTACTACAGGTGAAGAATGTATGGAAAACATAGCCGAAGAACCTGATGTAATAATACTAGACTACAACCTGAACTCTGAAAACCCAGAGGCTGCTAATGGTGCGCAGATAATGGCTGCTATCAAGGCACACAACAGTAGCATCTACGTCATTATGTTATCTAGCCAAGACGCACACGGCAACTCGCTGGAATCGCTCATAAAAGGTGCCGATAACTATGTACTGAAAAACGAAGCAGCCTTTGAGCAGATAGCTACTATAATAGCTGGCATCAACTAATTAGGCATTCATTACTACTACATTCCCTTCTTACTTTACTGCATTTTAGGCATCCATAATACCGCCAATTGCCTTACCAACTTGCGCCACAAAAAACGCTAAAACACCTTTAAATACTGCATTCCTTGCTTTTATAACGCGCCAAAACTATACTTTTAATAGTAGTTTTGGCGCGTTATAAGTATTCTATAATGCGCCAAAACTCTATATTTTTTAGTAGTTTTGGCGCATTATAATTATCCCTTTATATGGACAACATAGTAGGCAGAACGGATGAAATAAAACTATTGACTGGCATACTACAGTCGGGCGAACCCGAACTTGTAGCTGTGTATGGCCGCCGTAGGGTAGGCAAAACATATCTGATACGCAATGTGTTTCGTAGGCAAATGGCTTTCGAATTGTCAGGTATACACAATGCTACACTAAAGCAGCAGTTAGAGAATTTTAGCATTGCACTTACAGCCGCTGGCTCTTCTAAGGTACTGCCACAACCTACTACCTGGATGGCGGCATTCAGTATGCTTACTGCTCACCTTACACCCCTTATCAAAAAACGCAGAAGAGTAATATTCATAGACGAGTTTCCGTGGCTGCATACACCACGCTCTGGCTTCATGCAGGCCTTTGGGCACTTCTGGAACACCTGGGCATCAAAACAAAACAACCTTGCTGTAGTGATATGTGGATCGGCTGCTGCATGGATGATACAGCGGGTTATAAACAACAGAGGAGGACTACATAACAGAGTAACAAGACGGCTAAGGCTACTACCCTTCACCCTCAGCGAAACAGAAGCGTTTCTGAAATACAGAAAAGTAAACCTAGACAGATACCAGATACTGCAACTCTACATGGCTATGGGTGGTATACCCCAATACCTGAAAGAAATAGAACCAGGCGAAAGTGCCACTCAAGCTATAGACAAGATTTGCTTCTCAAAAGACGGACTACTACACGATGAATTCAAAAATCTATTTCTATCCCTGTTTGAAGATGCCACCCACCACATGGATATTGTGAAAACACTGGCACAAAAAGGCATAGGGCTCACACGTACCGAAATCATTAACACTAGCAAACTAACCACTGGCGGCAGAGCCACCAAAATACTAGACGAGCTCACCGAATCGGGCTTCATTACTCCCTACATTCCATTCGACCGTACAGCCAAAGACATTGTATATAAACTCACTGATGAATACTCCAGGTTTTATGTGAAGTTTATAGAAAACAAACGATACGGTGGCGCAGGCACCTGGATACGCCCTGCCACCAGTGCCACCTGGAAAAGCTGGAGTGGTATAGTCTTTGAAAGCATTTGTATGAAACACGTAACTCAGCTAAAAAAAGCACTAGGTATAGCAGGAGTACATACAGAGGTATCTGTGTGGCGGCATAGACCAGCAAAAGATATACAAGGCGCACAGATAGACCTGCTCATAGACCGCCAAGACATGTGTATTAATGTATGTGAAATGAAATTCACAACCGGAAAATATGAAATCACCCACCGCTATGCCAAGGAATTACAAACCAAATTACAAACTTTCAGTGATGCCACTACCACCCGAAAAACACTACTCCTTACCTTGATATCCACTCATGGTGCCAAGAACTCAAAAAGCTTTCCTGGTCTGTTTCAAAACGAAGTTACTATGGATGCTTTGTACAAATAGTAGAGCAGGAGTGCCGAAAAAAACACTTTGCATTTTTCTTAATTCCGCCAAAACTATCATTTTATACCTACTTTTGGCGCATTATAGCACACTGAATTTTACCGTTGTTTACTCAAACAATTCGGCTTTTGATTTTGGTCTGCTTTCATATAGCCACTTAAATCTGCTGAGGCGCAGATTGGGGATATCTACTTTTTCTAGCGGCGACATAGTCTGGTGCACATCCTTCACGAACTTAATTTTGCTTATTTTCTGGTCGCCAAAGTACACATGCATCAGCACACTTTTGGCTTCATTTACTCCCAGATAAGCACCCGCATCATCTTTAGAAAAATAAATAGATTCTGCATCGGGTGTCACTATCATTTTACTCACCGTATTGTCTCTGAAGAATGCGGTGAGTGTTTTGCCCTGCACCTGATCGTATAGTTGTGCCTGCTCTGGCCCCGATCTCGACACCACAAACGAATTGTCGGGCACGTACATACATCGCACACTATTGCTATCTAGTTGCATCAGTATGGTATCGCCGGTTATCTGGCTACCTCTCGACCACGCTATGGGGTTGTATATCATACGCACCACAGAGTCTGAGCGAGTGAAACAAACACTGTCGCACAGTGCCTGCATAGAGTCTGAGAAAATCTTAACGTGATGATATCCGCTGAAGAATATAGGAGCAGTAGTATCTGTAGCAGTGGTAGTAATGGCTGTGTCTATTGAGGGTCGTTCTTGTTTTTTCTTAGTTCGTTTCGGTTGTTCGGCTGCCTTTACCACTACACTATGCTGTGCAGTATCTCTCACAAAATTTTCCATTCGGTACTTGGCAACAGGTATTGCCCACATACTGTCTGGCACAGCCATTACCTCTGGCACGGCTATAGCCACCGTGTCTACAGTTGGTTTCTTTCTTCTACTTTTCCCTTTCTGATTGTCACTTGCTGCATCTGTACCCACCTTAACTGCTGGTACCCTTGCACTATCTACAGGTATAGTACCAACACCTGACACTTGTGTAGTATCCTTGACCATACCAGCAGTATCTACCGGCATCACAAAGGCTGTGCCCGGCACCCGTATCATGGGTGCTGAGTAGAAGGTATCGGCTCGCATATAAAAGGTATCCTTGCCAGTAGCCAGCTCCACTACAGGCTTTAGTATAGCCCATAGTACTCTCTTTTTTCT
>CAMDNC010000053.1 GCA_945902755.1 Flavipsychrobacter stenotrophus | reverse complement strand
TTTTATGTCCGGCAAACGTGGAAATATACTGTGCATTAGCCCGAATATTAGCAAAAGAAGTAACAACCAAAAAAGCTGAAACGCATGTAGTAAACTTGTTCATAAGAAAATTGTATAACCAATAAAAAATGCTCCATAAAGATATAGATAATGAAGGTTTGCACAAGGTAATTGTAGAAAAATTGTTTAGTATTTAAATTGTTTGCTCAATACCCAGATAGACCAATAGTTACTGTTATTAAATAGATAGGCATAACTTTGCAATAGAATAAGTTGTAAAAACAAACACAGAAAAATGGAAGCGATGGTTATGAACATGACAGGTATTTTCAGAATGGCAGATACAGATGTACAATTATTGTCTATAGCCGAAAAAGTATACAACCGTGAGCGAATATCTGAAGAAGAAGGACTGGCGCTGTTTGAGAAAGGCGAATTGAGTTTTTTAGGTGCGCTCGCCAACTATATTTCAAACGACCTGCATAAAAATAAGGTCTATTTCAACAGAAATTTCCATATTGAGCCTACCAATGTTTGTGTCTTTACTTGCAATTTTTGCTCTTATTCCCGCCAATACAAACATAGAGATGAAGGTTGGGAGTTAAGCATAGAACAAATGATGGACATTGTAAGAAAATACGACGGCCAACCAGTAACAGAAGTGCATATTGTAGGTGGTGTGCACCCGAAAATGAATCTTGAATTTTTCTGTGAGTTACTTTCGCGCATTAAAGCACATAGACCCGACCTTCACTTGAAAGGATTTACTGCTGTAGAACTTGATTACATGTTCAGAAAAGCTAAACTTACCATAGAGGAGGGTATGCAAAAACTAAAAGATGCTGGATTACAATCTTTACCTGGTGGCGGTGCAGAGATTTTTGCTCCAGAAGTACGCAATATCATATGTGCCGATAAAGTAGACGGTGATGGATGGTTACATATTCATCAAACCGCCCATAGTCTCGGTATGCACTCTAATGCTACCATGCTTTATGGACATGTGGAACAATACAAACATAGAATTGACCATATGAGCCGTTTACGAGCATTACAAGATATCACAGGTGGTTTCAATTGCTTTATCCCACTTAAGTTTCGCAACGCTGGTAACGACATGTCGCACATTTCAGAATCTACTATAACAGAAGATTTGAGGATGTATGCAATTGCAAGAATTTTTATGGACAACTTCAGAAATCTGAAAGCATACTGGCCTATGCTGGGTAGACAAACAGCTCAACTATCACTTTCTTTTGGGGTTAATGACCTAGATGGCACAATCGACGATACTACCAAAATATATTCTATGGCAGGATCCGAAGAGCAAACCCCCAGTATGTCTACCGAAGAATTATGCGATCTGATTACAGCAGTGGGACGGACGCCTGTAGAAAGAGACACACTATATAATGAATTGAAAACCTATGAAGCAACAGCATAAAAACGACAGAACAATATGCTGAATGTAGCAATAGTTAACGGCCCAAATCTGAATCTATTGGGCAAAAGAGAGCCTGAAATTTATGGCAATCAGGATTTCGAAACCTATTTGGTTTCATTAAAAGAAATGTATCCCGACGTTAACATAGACTATTATCAAAGTAACATCGAAGGAGAGCTAATCGATTTCCTACACAGCTGCAGGGACACTCATTCAGCTGTCATATTAAATGCCGGTGCCTATACCCACACTAGCATAGCACTAGCAGACGCAATCAGTAGCATAGGGATACCTGTTCTCGAAGTACATATATCAAATATTTTGGCAAGAGAAGAATATCGCAAGACTTCTTTCATTGCTAGTAAATGCATTGGGACTATAAGTGGACTAGGGTTAGCTGGATATGAATTAGCGGTTCGTTTTTTCAAAAATGCATAAATATTATCCACCACATATAAATTACGACCCCTTATTTCATAGAGCCCACACACAAATATATACTCTAACAACATCATAAAACATTGATTATCAATGATTTACAAACCATTCAAGACATCAAGACTTTGAGTAAAAAAATATGTGGGAAAGACTTGAAAAATGTTTCTGAATATCGACCTGCTTATATAATTTTGCCCTCGGAGAGATGGCAGAGCGGTCGATTGCGGCAGTCTTGAAAACTGTTGACTGTAATAGGTCCGGGGGTTCGAATCCCTCTCTCTCCGCTCCAAAGCTTCACAGATATGTGAGGCTTTTTTGTTTTAGGGAGGTAAATGGCTTGTTTTCAGTGAGTTACGCCGTTTGGACCACGAAGCCGACTTCATGGAATAAAGGGAAACGGAGAGATTCCATGTCACGCTCATGACAGAAGGCCAAAATCGCCGTGTCAAGAAAAAACACTGTCTAATTCGTTGACAGACAATTACATATACATATCCGTTGAGTGAGGACACATGATGGTGCTTTAAAACCAAAGCATTATGGACAACCGTCTATACATATCATATCTCCTGCATAAAACAAGTACAGCGACACAGAAGCGCGCCATATACCTTAGCATTATCATCGCAGGAAAAAGAGAAAGAGTGAATACTGGAGTAACAGTAAAGGATACCCATTGGGATACGACTAAAAGCCGTATCAAGAATCAGGACGAAGATGCCTTTACCAATAACAAGCTATTGGCAGCATTACACACTAAGGTAACAGAGATATACACGGATAGTATGAAACAACAAATTACCGTGTCTGCCAAGATGATAAGGGATAAGTTGCATAGCCCCGGTCAGCAATCTGAGTACCTTATAAGACTTTTAGACCTGAATACAATACAATTAATAATAGGAAGTATGGCTGATTGTATTATGTAATAAAAAAGAACTTGCACTTTCAGGCGACAATTTCGTTTCTTTTGCTGCTTGCTTCAATTTAACTCAGAACCCAAAACAATAACGCAACAAGCTCCAATGTGCGGTCTGTAAAAAAGAAAAGCAGGCAACACGATCGAGAACCCAGATAGCAAAAGAATTGCATGAAATGCTTCTTATTTCCGTAGTAGTCAGCCACGGTGCATAGAATTCGACGATCTCACAGGCGGGGCTCCGCCTTGATTCATCCGGCAAAATAATAGACTTTGAATTACTGTTTTGTTATGATTTCAACAATCGTATTAATAGATCGCCCCTGCAAGCAATGCTTCCGGGGCGATCTATTATAAGGTGAATACTCTATTGAACGATAACCACCTTTTGCACCAGTATCCGCTCGCTCGTTTTTATGAGCATTGAATAGTTGCCGGGTAGTATTCCTTTAACCGAATACTCTAAAGCCGAATAACCCTTTTTTATCATTTCCTTGTTCGTAAACCTTCGCATTATCCGACCTTGCATGTCTACCATCTCAACAGAACAGGCATCCGCATCATCAAAATGGCATTTCAATACCACTGCGTCGCTGGCCGGGTTAGGGCTCACTGCTAGGAACTGCTGGCCCTTATAGTACTTCAGTTCGTTGACAGGCACACTTACCACAGTGCTGTCTACAATTATGTTCTCGTCGCCAACCTTGTAGGAGGTAAATACAAAGAACACGATCATCATTTCATCCGATGTTGCTTCACCGGCAGTTACCAGTTGGGGAGGGTTGTGCGGGTTGTGTGGGTTGGATATAGTGTTATCGTACGTGGCTTCAGCGTAAAGCTCGGAGCCCGCCGGCATTTTCTTGAGCTTAGAGAACATATAGAAGCCCTGCCAGTGGAAATCCCACTCGTTGATTCTTACGAGTTTGTCGGTATCGCCTGCTGGCCGCACTACAAAGCTTTTAATTGACTGGCCAAGCAAGTGCATATGCGGGAATGCTCCCAGCAAGGTGACGTCTATCGGCACTGACGAAAATTTCTCGTGGAACGTCTTAACGGTATTTGGTGGTATCACCAGAGGGCCGTTGGTCATGTTAAAATCATGATGCAGCACTGAATGCATAAAAACTTCGCGTATACCTGTTGTTGGGGCGAAATGGAAGTGTATTTCTGTGCTGTCGATCATGCCTGCAGAGCCTGCTGGATAGTGCACTTGCACTACGATATCAGCGTTTCGGGGGATCTTTAAGCCAAAGCCCGGAGGAAAGCTCATTGGGTCGCTGCCCGGTACCCAAACACCTACCATAAAGGCGCTGTCGGATCCAACCCCTCCAAAATCCGGGTAGCCAGGACCAAGAAATGCTGCATCCAGGCTCGCGCATTTACCTGTGGTGTCGGCAAATACCAGCACGTGATGCACGATGGATGGGTTGCCGGGAATAGCTTCGAAAGCTCTGATATATTTATCGGTAAGTAATCCGCTTGGTATTGTGAAACACTGATAAATATCACCGGTATCCGCGGTAGAGGTGTATGTAGGTATTTTCAACACTAGGTCGGGTGTTCCCGGAATGGCGCCTGTGTTGGTGTAAACCGGTTCCGGCGGTGCCATAGACAATGTGCCAGATGGTGTGCCTCCGTTTATCCAATCTACAATCGTGCTTATTTCGGTGGCAGTGAGCAAGCGCTCATGAGCAAACCTTGAATATGAACGGTCTGGCGGCCACGGCGGCATTTTCCCTAAACTAACCTCTATTTTGATGCTGCTTGAGTAAGCAACTGCTGAGCCGTAAGAGATAAGAGAAAAAGGTGCTATGCCACCGTCATGATGGCATGACGTACAATTGTTGTACAATATGGGAGCTACGTCAGTAGCCCATTTAGGCGTTTGTGCATTTGCCCAGGTACAACAAAAAACGGCAGTAATAACTGCAAGTATTTTTTTAACCATTAGTAAGGAAATTCTATATAAAAATAGGGATTTTAAAATTATAAAGGACAATCGGGCCTGTATATCTCGTGTTGCGTTCTTTTATTCATTTTAATGCGCAAAATCTAACGTCGTTGTGAATTCACTACGTTGGCGAAATGCTTATATCAATCATTGGGCAGGAGTACTCCTGTTCGCAGTCGCCCCAGAAAATGAAATTTAAGGTAATGGCCGGCTGGCTGGTCACAGTTACTACCGGCAACTACTTTGTATCGCTAATCAACAAAAACATAGGGTTGGGTGGCATACTGTTGGGCATGCGCGGCGCTGATTATTTTGTTTATGGCATTTTGTCTTTACGTGTTCAAAATATCAGTATGTCCTAGAGAAAATTCGCAATCGCCATCAAATACTCCACAAAAAAGTTCAAAAGTTGTCCCTCTCTCTCCGCTCTAAAGCTTCACAGATATGTGAGGCTTTTTTGTTTTAGTGTGGTAAATGGCTTGTTTACAGTGAGTTATGGCGTTTGGTCCGCGAAGCCGACTTCATTTAGTATTTCTCTTCTAACAGTCTTAACTAATCAAGTTATTACTTATCTTAGCCCCTTAGGATAAAAACGTATCATGGGAATATTTACGAAAAAGCCAATTAATAAACTAATATTAGATTCATCAGACGGTGAAAAGGGACTCAAACGCACACTTTCGGCTACTAATCTGGTTGCTCTAGGTATAGGAGCCATTATCGGTGCAGGTTTATTTGTACGCACAGCAGCAGCAGCAGCCAACAATGCTGGTCCATCAGTTACTATTGGCTTTATCGTTGCAGCTCTAGGATGTGCGTTAGCTGGTCTTTGCTATGCAGAGTTTGCTTCCATGATTCCTATTGCAGGTAGTGCTTACACTTATTCCTATGCTACCATGGGAGAATTAGTTGCATGGATCATAGGTTGGGATCTTGTTTTGGAATACGCAGTGGGTGCAGCAACAGTGGGCATAGCATGGAGCGAGTATCTGAATAAACTTCTTGAAATGGTAGGTTTGCGGATACCATATGAATGGTCGCACTCCCCTTTTGAGTCGTTAAAAAATGCACAAGGTGATGTTTTAAGCCAAGGAATGATGAATGTGCCTGCATTATTTATTATACTTATGCTTACAATGTTGCTCATAAAGGGCACTAAAGAATCTGCTTTTGTTAATGGTATAATAGTTTTATCAAAGGTAAGTATAGTCATACTTTTCATTATTCTTGGCTGGAGCTATATGCGACCCGAAAATCATATTCCTTATATACCAGAACCTTCTATTTATACGGACACACAAGGAGTAAGTCATAACTACGGAGGCATTTGGGGAATTTTAGGTGCGGCAGGCGTGGTGTTTTTTGCATTTATAGGTTTTGATGCTGTATCCACTGCCGCTCAAGAAGCAAAAAACCCAAAACGAGATATGCCCATAGGTATACTTGGATCATTAGTGGTTTGCACAATACTGTACATTCTTTTTGCACATGTATTGACTGGAGTAGCCAAAGTTGATGATTTCAGAACCACAGGTAAAGAAGCCTCTGTGGCATACGCCATTACTACTTATATGGCAGGTCATGTTTGGTTAGCCAATCTTGTTACAGTAGCCATCCTTTTTGGTTTCTCTTCTGTGATACTGGTGATGCTAATGGGACAGTCGAGGGTGTTCTATTCTATGAGTCGCGATGGACTGGTGCCCAAAGTTTTTTCAGACCTTCACCCAAAATACCACACTCCTTATAAATCTAATTGGATTTTCTTTGTTTTGGTAGGTGCTTTCGCTGCTTTTGTTCCAGGCGATATTGTAGGTGATATGACTAGTATAGGTACTTTGTTTGCTTTTATGCTTGTATGTGCTGGTGTTTGGATACTTAGAATAACAAATCCCGAAATAAAACGTCAATTTAAAGTACCAGCTGTGGGATTAGTGTCCACACTGGGAATCATAGTATGTGGAGCAATGATAGCAGGTCTCGGATGGACAAACTGGGCAAGATTGGGCGGATGGCTTGTATTGGGGCTTGTATTTTATTTTGTTTACAGTCGCAAAAACAGTAAACTCAAATAGATGTAATGATGTAGTTTATTTGTGATTGTCATTTAGTATTAAAATTATACATCATTGCTTAAAGACTTAAAAATATTGATTGCAGAAGACAATGTTCTAAATCAGAAAATTGTCAGTCACAACCTTTTGCGAAGCGGCGCAAATGTTACCCTTGCGATAAATGGTAATGAAGTGATAGAAGAAATGACTAGAGGTCACTATGACCTAATACTCATGGACCTTTATATGCCATTGACGGATGGATTTGAAGCCACAGAATACATTAGGCAAACACTCAATAACAATATACCCATTATAGCTCTTTCTGCGAGCAATTTTGAAGACGAAATAAAAAGATGCATGAGTATTGGAATGAATGCATGTATTGTAAAACCATTTGACTTAGAAAAACTTCAAAAAACCCTTTTGGAGCTAGGGATTTTTAATTAACAATTATGCTGATTACAAAGCCATGACTCAACCCATATTAGACTTGTCATACCTCAACGATACATCGTCTGGTGACAGTCAATATATATACGAAGTGCTCACTCTATTCATTGAATCGTTTCCCATAGGATTAAACAATTTGGAACACCTGATAAGGTCAACTGAAGATTTTTGTGCTATTCACAAACAAGCTCATGCACTGAAATCTAGCGCTAGTGTCGTAAAAATAAAAGATGTATACGAGGCAATTTCTAAAATTGATGCATTGTCTAGGCAAAATACTGGCAAAGAAGAGATCACGGCAAATCTCGAGCTGGTAATCTATAACTTCAACAAAGCCCTACCTATAATACAATCTGAAAGAAGAAAAATACTAATGGCTAGGTCAGGAAAATAGTTTCCACTCTTTGATTTTTTTTATCTCAATCACGCATCACATATTACAGAAATATATTTTTAAACATCTAAAGACTTATTGAGTTAAGAATTAGATTAGAATTCGGTAACACCCACCTAAAAACGGCTTAACAATGGAGAGATAATTTCGTACAAAATTCAAAATCTCCCAAATGAAAAGAAAGCTATTCTTAAAGCTATTGGGTATCAGCGCGCTTTTAGCCGCTGGTGCACCCACCCAAGCACAGATATCTCTGATGCAAGATTACAAAAACTACCATTCAGCAGCCATTGGCACTTATCAGGGAATCAACTTCCGCGAGGCAGGTTTTTCTGGTTTGTATGCCATTCCTGGTACTGATGGTAAAGAATTTTGGGTATGTTCTGACAGAGGTGTTAACATAGATGCTGGCAACGCCAACCCTTCTGCATGCCGCCCTACTTACGACAAAATATATTCCTTTCCAAACTATGCACCTAAAATCCACAGAATACGTCTGAGAGGTGATTCTGTTCAGATATTGCAAACTATCACTATCAAGCGCCCAGGTGGCACCACAGCTACAGGTATCATCAATCCAACAGGATTTGGTAGTACTGCTGCTGAGATAGCTAGCACAGATACAGTACAAGACTGTGCTAATTTTTCTACAAAAACAACTCCAAAAGATATTTGGGGTGTGGATGCTGAAGGTATCATAGTAGACAGAGAAGGTAACTTCTGGATATGTGAAGAAGGTGGACCAACCGTTTGGAAACTAAACCAAAATGGTGTGGTACTGAAAAGATACTCGCCATATGCTACCCTTGCAGGTGCACAACCACAAGATGTAGCAATTGATACTGTATTCAGATACAGAAAAAACAATCGTGGTTTTGAAGGTATCACTATTGCCCCTAATGGTAAAGTATACGCTATCATACAGAGCCCAATATTGTACCCTACAAAAGTAGTAGGTGAAAATACACGTGTACACAGAATACTGGAAATAGACCCAACTACTGATGCAACACGTATGTTTGCTTACCTGAATGACGGTATCATAGGTGCATCAGGTTCTAACCAAATACGCCTAAGAGATTGGAAAATAGGTGACATGGCTGCTATCAATGATAGTACTTTCTTGGTTATGGAGGCTGCTTTGAGAGGTACATCTGATTTCAAGCGCATTTACAAAATCAACATCAATGGCGCTACTGTTGTAAATTCTGGTTTATACAGTGGTCTTACATTAGAGGCATTGGTTGACTCTGCTGGTCTTGCTGCAAATGGTATCGTACCGGTTTCTAAATCTTTGTTTATGAACGTTTTGGCTCATGGCTGGGATCCTGCTCTTGACAAAGCTGAAGGTTTGACAATACTTAACGACAGTACTATATTTATAGGCAATGACAACGATTATGCTCAGTTTTCGGTAGCTGAAGATGGTATAGCTACAGCTACTACTAATCTTAGCCATGTAGTAAAATATGGTCTTAGCGGTAGCAACAAAATAGTTGGATTTTCCCCAATAGGCAGTTTACTTCCTCCTGGCGTAACAGGTCCTAGCACTTCAGGCACTCCATATATGGTACCTACTGTAGCTGGTGCATCGTTCACATCGTTGCTTACTGCTGGAGAGACTGTAGGAACCTACAAATTGTCTGGATTGGGTGACGGTATGGGTGCTTTTGACAATGGTGATGGTACTTTTACTGCATTGTTAAATCATGAAATAAACAACTCAACAGGTGCTGTAAGAGCTCATGGATCGATAGGTGCTTTCGTCTCTAAATGGATAATCAAAAAATCTGACCTATCAATAGTGAGTGGTAGTGATTTGATACAAACCGCAAACATTTGGAACACTGCAACATCGAGTTACGTAGCTTACAATGCAGCTTTCCCATCATCAACTGCAGCTTTCTCAAGATTCTGCGCTGGTGATCTTCCAGAAGTATCAGCATTCTACAATAGTGCTACTGGCAAAGGAACAATGGAGCGTATCTTTATGAATGGTGAAGAAACAGGTAATGAAGGTCGTGCTTTTGGTCATATAGCTACTGGTCCAAATACCGGTAAATCATATGAATTACCTTACTTAGGTAAATTCTCTTGGGAAAACTCTGTAGCTAGTCCTAAAGCAAGTGATACCACAGTTGTCGTAGGTCTCGACGATGCATCCCCAGGTCAGGTATATGTATACGTAGGTGTAAAATCTACTACTGGTACTGAGGTAGATAAAGCGGGTTTGAATGGCGGTAGATTATATGGTGTAAAAGTTTCAGGTCTAGTAGCTGAAACAAGTAGCTCAGTTCCAGCTGCAGGTACTGGTTTCACACTTGCCGACTTGGGCGATGTACATAATATGACTGGTTCTGCCATAAACACAGTGAGTAACACATTAGGAGTTACCACGTTTCTACGTCCTGAAGATGGTGCTTGGGATCCAAACAATCCTAATGATTTCTATTTTGTAACTACTAACTCTTTCTCTAGCCCGAGCCGCTTATGGAGATTGCGTTTTAATGACGCTGCAAACCCTGCAACTGGCGGTACTATCACAGCTGTACTTGACGGTACTGAAGGTCAAAGAATGCTAGACAACATGGTGATTGACAACTATGGTCATATAATGATGCAAGAAGATCCAGGTGGTAATGTTCACCTAGCTAAAGTGTGGGAATACACAATAGCCACAGATGTGCTAAAACTAGTAGGATCACAGGATAGTACAAGATTTGTACCTGGTGGTGCTAATTTCCTAACCATTGATGAAGAATCATCTGGCATCATAGATATGGAAAACATTCTAGGTCCAGGTATGTTCCTACTTTACGATCAGGCTCACTACTCTATACCAGGTGAAGTGGTAGAAGGTGGTCAGATGCTGGCTTTCTTCAACCCAGGTACTTTCAATGCTGCTCCTGAAGTTAATGTAACTGGTAACTCTATAGCAATAGCTGACGGCACCACTACTACTGCAACAACCAATTTCACAGACTATGGTAGTGTGAACACTGGTAGTAGCGACACTGCTAGTTTTGTAATCCACAATACTGGCGCAGGTACTTTGAACATCACAGGTATCAATTTCTCTGGAGCAAATGCATCTGAATTTACAGTAGTAGGCGCACCGACATTGCCTTTGAGCATTGCAACAGGTGCTACGCAAACAATATCTGTACGTTTTGCACCGATGGCAGCTGGCAGCAGAAATGCTATGATACATATTATGAACAGCGATGTAAACGAATCAAATTATGACTTCGCTCTAAGTGGAACTGGTGTAGAAATACCAGAGATCAACCTACAGGGAAACAGCACTAATATCATAGATGGTGATGCTACACCTGGCGCTACTAACAACACTGATTTCGGTAATGCCAACATAGGTACTACAGTATCTAAAGTGTTTGTGATACAGAATACTGGTCTTGGCAATCTTACAGTAACTGGTATCAACTTCACTGGTGCAAACGCTTCGGACTTTGCTCTAACTGGTGCTCCAACTTTCCCTGTAACCATTGCTACAGCTGCTAGCTACAGTGTAACTGCTACATTCAACCCTAGCGCACTAGGCACTAGAAATGCAACGATGAACGTTAATAGCAACGATGCAGATGAGTCTTTGTATGACTTTGCTGTAAGTGGTAACGGTATACCAGGTCTTAGCGTAGGTACTTTGAGCAATCTTTCTTCAATGAAAGTTTTCCCTAACCCTACCAATAACACTGCAACACTGCAAGTGGAGCTGGTAAAAGCAGGTAAACTCAATGTAACACTTGTAGACGTACAAGGCAAACAAGTAATACCAACTATGGCTAAAGAACTAAAAGCTGGTATGCATAGTTTTGAACTGAATACTTCTTCTTTACAAAATGGTGTATACTTCTTACAGATAGCTGATGGTACTGCTACCGCCAACTACAAACTGGTGATAATGCACTAATATCCCGTTAGTCGTTACAAAATAACTAAAAGGGGGTTCGCTGATTCATATCAGCGTACCCCCTTTTTTATGTACGAAATTAACCGGTATTTAATATTGTGTAAACTATTCAGCAACAATAAGAAAATACGTTTGCAGACTGTAGTACTGTATAATAATGCACAACCTGAATATGCGTAGACGAATAGTGATTAGTGGAGTTTTGGCTGCAATTGCATGTATCATCCTTTCCTTTAGCCACGAACAAAAAGAAAACTACCACAATACTTATCAAAACAACATAGTTGCTTTTAGCCACACAGAAAAAGAACTACTGAATTTCATCAGTCACCAGCAAACGCTTGACAGCAACAATATAATAGCTATAAAAGCTAAAATAGACAGTACTCGGTTGGCATTGAAGTCTGTAGATTTCTGGCTTAGATATCTCGATCCTCTCGCTTACAAAAACATAAACAGTCCGCTACCTGTGGAATGGGAAACGGAAGTCTTTGAGAAATTTGAAAAGCCATACAAGCGTATAGGTGCAGGGCTCACGCTATCATACCTGTATCTGGATGAGCAACACCCTAAGAAAGACACACTAGTAGCCTATTTAAGCAAAGCGGTAGCAGCAACTGACGGATACCTACACGACTCCACAACTCGCCACATCAATAGTTTCCATCATTTTTATTTGTGCAACAGGCTTTATCTGCTGAATTTGGCGGCGATATATACCACCGGCTTTGAATGCCCCAATACAGATGCCGTAATACCTGAGTTGAAACATATGATAGGTGCAGTAAACGGCATCTATGCCTCATTCAATAATAGTTTTCCTGCCACTGCTTTGCCCGATTCTTATACCTTATTGGCACAAAAAATGCAAACATTTGTAGCTGCTCAGCCCAATGATTTTACCCAGTTTGACCACTACACTTTCATTCGCAACTATGTAAATCCATTGTTTATAATTAATCAGGAATTGATACTTAAATATGGTGTGGTGAGCAGAAGTAATGTTGACTACGCTATGAACAAAAATGCCACGTCTATTTTTGATAAAAAACTATATAATGGTCAGAATGCCAAGGGTATATACCTTAGGGTAAAAGACTCTGCCACACTAGCTGAAATAGAGCATGTGGGTAAGTTACTGTTTTACGACCCCTTACTATCTGGCAACAATATGCGTAGCTGTGGATCTTGCCACAAACCTACCCAATATTTTACTGATACCACAATCCGCACCGCAGTTAACTTCACCCGTACTGGTCAGCTTGCCCGCAACACTCCATCCCTTATCAATGCCGGATACAACCACCTGCTGATGCTGGATGGCAAACACATAAGTATGCAAGACCAAGGGAAAGATGTAATAACCAATCCTGATGAAATGGCTAGCGAAGAAAATGAACTACTAAAAAAAGTGCTAAGCTGTAACGAATATAAAAATACCTTTAAAAAACTACTGAAACATACCCCTCAAGAGCCAGAGATAACATTTGAACATATAGTATCTGCAATATCATTTTATTACAACAAGTTCAGCCAGTTTACAGCACCGTTTGACGATGCTATGAACAACGAAACAACACTGAACCCGCAAGAAATTGCCGGATTTAATCTATACATGAGTAAGGCTCAGTGTGCTACTTGCCATTTCGCGCCACAGTTCAATGGAGTAAAACCACCATATGTAGGCTCAGAATTTGAAGTATTGGGTGTGCCTAATGACACAGGATATAAGGCAATAAGCCCCGACAAAGGCAGGTATGGCATCAATGCTGCTACAGAAACCCACAATGCCTTTAGAACAGGGAGTATCAGGAATGCTACCTATACTGCACCCTACATGCACAATGGTATATTTAACAGTATGGAGCAAGTAATAGACTTTTATGATGGTGGAGGTGGCGCAGGAAGGGGGCTAAATGTACCCAACCAAACATTATCAGCAGATTCACTACACCTTTCAAAATCAGAAAAAGCGAATCTAATAGCATTTATACAAACGCTTAATGAACGTATCGCATTTGAAGCACCACCCACTACCCTACCTCAATCGAAAATAAAAGCACTGAATAACCGTAAACCTGTAGGGGAATACTAATAAATAAACATGAATAAATATACAATAAGCACAGTACTGTTTTGCACGCTTAGCATAATGGCATGCGTGTCCAGCAAGTCGAAAATAACGCACGATTTTCCGGCAGCTATGGCGCCAGATGTTAGAGAAGGATATGTTAAACAATGGGAGAAAGGAAAAATATTGTATGAACTGAACTGTGCAAAATGTCATACTACTACATTAAATGGAAGAACTATTGTACCCGATTTTACAGAAAGCCAACTAGTCGGCTACACACTGAGAGTGACCAACCAAAAACATGAAGCTGCACTAACCGACGAGTCCGTAAGCACCGAAGAATTAGGGTTGATTATGACTTTCCTTACCTACAAAAAGAAAAACAACGTAAAGTAATGGTGAAAGTGCCAAATAGAACGACATAATTATTTCACTCATTCAGCAATACTTTCAAGGTATAATGCTTCTACTTTTTTGCGAGCCCAATCGGTTTTCCTTAAAAATTTTAGGCTGGAACTAATGCTGGGGTTATCTAAAAAACAATTGATGCGTATGCGTTCGTTCATTTCTTCCCAACCGTAATGAGCTAAAAGGTGTTTTAGAATATGCTCTAAAGTAACACCATGCAATGGATTATTTTTCTGCGTTTCTGCCACAATAATTATAGCTTAATAAAATAATGAAAATGTCTATTACTGATACACATATTCGTGTGTAGTGGTGTGCATACCACCGTAAAAATACTGTGTTTCAGCTATTTTACCCTCGTTATTGTATTTTGTTATCGTCTTTTCAAACTGTTTGTATTTGCTAAAGTCATTATTTAGGTATGCCCCCCAATTCGTTGGTATATTACTTTTGCATCCACCTCCATCAAAGTCATCTTTATGCATCCATAAGGCCTGCTCTATAACCCTACCTAATTCGTCCTTTTTATAAACCGTGATAAGTGGGTGTTTTCTATCGCACATCCATGAATACTCTCTGTATTCATTGCCATAATATTCATACTTGGTAATGATACAAAAGTCGTCATTCATATTGCAACTGCGAATGCTATCACCCATCAATCTACCACCTTGATCATAAATAAGATATTCACGTGTATTGGCCCCATAGGCACCCGCCTTTTCAGCAATTCTGTTACCGTTATCGTAAGTGTAATTAACAGTGTTTCTGAAGCTTCCTGGCTTCTTTCCGGGTTCTCTTTTTTTGAGGTGCTTAACCGATGTTTCACGCTCCAGTCTGTTAGTAATGCTATCATAATAATAGAAAGTCTTAGACGAGTCAATGTGAGCACCTGTAAGGTCATCAGTGTTAGTAACAACTGTTTTTATAAGTTGTGTATCGTCAAAGTAATAATAATCATAAATGCCATCTTCACGTTGGCAATACATTGTATTGGTATTCTCCAGAAAAACATAATAGCCCCTAACAACTTCTTTGGTTAGTTTACCCCATTCGTTGTAATAACTGGTTTGTACTTTCTTTTTCTTTCCTTCTTCGCCAACAGGATATTGGTATACAGTGCAACTGCGCTGTGCAAATACAGTAGAATGTACAAAAAACAATAGCAGTAATGTTTGTAGTTTCATTGCTTGAGTAATGTGAGTACTAAAATACAACAAAAAAGCCGCCTGTAAATGGCGGCTTTTATGCTTTCGATATTCTCTGCTAGTTTAGCATTATAAGCTGTAAAAAGTAGTATTATTCTTCATCGTCAAACTGAAGTACATCTTTGTTTGCCATCAGCAGTTCAAACTCTTCCTTAGAACCGACAACTAAATCATCAAACTCACGCATACCAGTTCCCGCTGGTATCAAATTACCAGTGATAACATTTTCCTTCAGACCAACCAGAGAATCGGCTTTGCCGTTTATCGCAGCCTGCGAGAGTACTTTAGTAGTTTCTTGGAACGAAGCAGCCGATATCCAGCTTTGAGTACCCAAAGATGCTTTGGTTATACCTAGCAACATTGGGGAAGATGTAGCAGAATTAGCATCGCGATACTCTACCAACTTACGGTCTGCACGACGTAACGTACTGTTTTCTTCACGAAGTTCGCGAATGGTAACAATCTGCCCAGGATGTAGCTTATCCGAATCACCAGCATCCATCACCACCTTTTTGTCGAATATCCAGTCATTTTCGTCCATGAACTCGAACTTGTCAACGATGTCTTCTTCCAAGAATTTAGTATCTCCTGGGTCTACAATGTTCACTTTACGCATCATCTGGCGCACTATCACCTCAATGTGCTTATCGTTGATTTTAACACCCTGTAAGCGATACACTTCTTGAATCTCATTTACCAAATATTCCTGTACTGCAAATGGACCTTTGATATTCAATATATCGCTAGGAGTAGTTGCACCGTCAGAAAGAGAGGTACCTGCTTTTACGAAGTCTCCATCTTGAACCATGATATGGCGTGTAAGTGGAACAAGGTATTTTTTTACCATACCTTCACGAGATTCTACTACTATTTCTCTGTTTCCTCGCTTTACGTTACCAAAACCTACAACACCATCTATCTCAGCAACAACAGCAGGGTTACTAGGGTTACGTGCTTCAAATAGCTCTGTTACCCTTGGCAGACCACCAGTGATATCTCGGCTACGACCCATAACACGAGGAATCTTAACGAGTACCTGGCCATTGTGAACATCCTGATCTGGCTCCACTATGATGTGAGATCCAACAGGTAAGTTATACATTTTCTGCTCTTTTCCATCTACATATATTGACGGAATCTTAGTCTTGTCTTTGGTTTCAATAACCACTTTCTCGCGGTGACCAGTCTGTTCGTCGGCCTCTTCGCGATAAGTTACACCTTCAATAACAGCATCGAAACGAACCTTACCACTGATCTCAGATATGATAACAGCGTTAAATGGATCCCACGTGCAAATCACATCACCTTTGGCCACTTTTTTACCATTGGCTATTTTCAATACCGAGCCATATGGTATATTGTTGGTAATCAGCAAACGATCATTGGCAACATCAACGATTCTCACCTCACCAGTACGACCGATTACTACTATCTGATCTTCACCTTCTGAATCTTTGTACTTAGTTGTACGCAAACCATCAAACTGAATTGTACCATCGAAACGAGCAACTAATTGAGATTCAATAGCTGAAGAGCCCGCAACACCACCCACGTGGAAGGTACGAAGCGTAAGCTGTGTACCCGGCTCACCGATAGACTGTGCAGCTATGATACCCACTGAATCACCTTTCTGAGCCATATAACCTGTAGCAAGGTTTTTACCATAACACTTGGTACATACTCCTCTGCGCAACTCGCAGGTAAGCACGGAGCGTATCTCGACTGTATCTATGGGGCTTTCTTCTATTCGCTGTGCTATATCTTCTGTAATTTCATCTCCTGCATGAGCTATTAGCTCATCAGTCAAAGGATCATAAATATCATGAAGTGAAGTACGACCAAGAATACGATCATACAATGGCTCTACTACTTCTTCATTGTCTTTAAGCGCTGATGTAGCTATACCACGTAGGGTGCCACAATCTACTCCATTGATAACCACATCCTGAGCCACATCCACCAAACGACGAGTAAGATAACCCGCATCCGCCGTCTTAAGGGCTGTATCCGCAAGACCCTTACGGGCACCGTGGGTAGAGATAAAGTACTCCAATACGCTCAAACCCACCTTAAAGTTTGAAAGGATTGGGTTTTCAATGATTTCAGATCCAGATGAACCACTACGACGAGGTTTAGCCATCAGTCCTCTCAAACCAGCAAGCTGCTTTACCTGTTGTTTAGAACCACGAGCACCTGAGTCAAGCATCATATATACAGAGTTGAAGCCCTGCTTGTCAGCTGCCATTTCACGTATCAGTGTTTCAGTTACACGAGTATCTACACGAGACCATACATCAATCACCTGGTTGTAACGTTCGTTATTGGTGATAAGACCCATGTTATAGTTATCCCATATTTCATCTACTTCTACCTGTGCATTAGCTACTAATTGCTCTTTTACATCAGGCACCGTAAGATCTTTAATGTTGAACGACAAACCGCCTCTAAATGCCGTCCGGAATCCCAGTGTTTTGATATCATCAAGGAAGGCAACCGTTTTAGGTATGGTAGTGTTCTTCAAGATGTTACCAATAATTTCCCTCAGCGACTTCTTAGTAAGAAGCGCATTTACGAAGCCATTTTCTTTTGGAACAAATTGATTGAACAATACACGACCCACTGTAGTGTCGATAAGTTTGGTAACAATTGAACCATCAGCTTCTCTCACGCCTGCACGAACTTTTATCCACGCATGTAAATCAGCTTTGCCCTCATTATTGGCTATTACTACCTCTTCAGCACTATAATATACTTTATTTTCTCCTTTAACTTTTTCAGTTTCAGTAGATTTTTTACCCTTTGATATATAGTACAAACCAAGTACCATGTCCTGAGACGGCAGGGTAATAGGAGTACCATTCTGTGGGTTAAGGATGTTGTGTGAGGCAAGCATCAACAACTGAGCTTCTACTACAGCTGCATTGCTCAGTGGTACGTGTACCGCCATCTGATCACCATCGAAATCCGCATTGAACGCCGAACAAACCAATGGGTGAAGCTGGATAGCCTTACCTTCAATAAGTTTTGGCTGGAATGCCTGAATGGATAATCTATGCAGCGTTGGGGCACGGTTCAGTAAAATCGGATGACCTTTCAGTACATTCTCCAATATATCCCAAACCACAGCTTCTTTACGCTCAACAAGCTTTTTGGCACTCTTCACTGTTTTTACTATACCTCTTTCTATCAGCTTACGTATGATAAACGGTTTAAACAATTCAGCTGCCATATCTTTTGGCAAACCACATTCATGCAACTTCATTTCAGGACCGACCACAATAACCGAACGACCAGAATAATCGACACGTTTACCCAAAAGGTTCTGACGGAAACGACCTTGTTTACCTTTAAGTACGTCAGATAGTGATTTCAATGCTCGTCCACCTTCTGCTTTAACAGCATTAGATTTACGGCTATTGTCAAACAGAGAATCTACTGCCTCTTGAAGCATACGCTTCTCGTTACGCAATATCACCTCTGGTGCTTTAATTTCTATCAAACGCTTCAAACGATTGTTGCGGATGATTACCCTGCGATACAAATCATTGAGATCTGAAGATGCAAAACGGCCACCATCAAGTGGAACAAGCGGACGCAGTTCTGGCGGAATAACCGGAATATACTGCATTACCATCCACTCCAGACGGTTTTCGATACGGGTATTAGCATCGCGGAAGGCTTCCACCACACTCAGACGCTTCAGGGCTTCCTGCTTACGTTGCTGAGATGTTTCGTTAGCTGCTGCATTACGCAAATCGTAAGAAAGTTTATCAAGATCTATTCTTGATAACAACATTTGCACAGATTCTGCACCCATCTTAGCTATAAACTTATTGGGGTCTTCATCAGGCAAATATTGGTTCTCCTTAGAAAGACCATCCAATATTTCCAAATACTCATCTTCAGTAAGTAACTGCTGATGTGTATTTTCGCTTTCCTTAAGGTTCAGTTTTGTACGAACCATTTCTTCCGCCTCTCCAGCTTGAATTACTACATAGCGCTCATAGTAAACAATGCTTTCCATCTTCTTAGAACTTACACCTAATAGATATCCGATTTTATTAGGTAAGCTTTTGAAATACCAAATGTGTACTATAGGCACCACCAACTTAATGTGGCCCAGACGCTCGCGGCGTACTTTCTTTTCTGTAACTTCCACACCGCAGCGGTCGCATACGATGCCTTTGTAGCGTATACGCTTATATTTTCCGCAATAACATTCGTAATCCTTAACAGGACCAAAAATCTTTTCACAAAACAGACCATCGCGTTCTGGCTTGTAAGTACGATAATTGATTGTTTCAGGCTTCAGCACTTCACCATACGAACGATCTAAAATCGCATCTGGAGACGCAAGGCTGATTGTGATTTTACCAAATCCCGCCCTTGGACGGTTATCTTTTTTTATTGCCATTTTCGTTTTTATCGTTTGGTAGGGATACATTAGAATGTATCCCTACGTTATTAAATTGCTTTTTACAAATAACTACCTATAACCTGCAGTATTCATCTATTCAAATTTCAACTCCAGACCTAAGCCTCTTAACTCATTCACCAATACATTGAATGACTCAGGGATACCAGCTTTAGGTATGTTATCGCCCTTCACAATAGCTTCGTATGTTTTTGCACGACCAACGATATCATCTGACTTAAGCGTCAGCAACTCTTGAAGTATGTTAGATGCACCATATGCTTCCAATGCCCAAACCTCCATCTCACCAAAACGCTGACCACCAAACTGAGCTTTACCGCCCAATGGCTGCTGTGTGATAAGACTGTACGGACCGATAGAACGTGCGTGCATCTTGTCATCAACCATGTGGTGTAGCTTGATGATATAAATGATACCAACAGTAGCCTTCTGGTGGAAACGCTCTCCTGTTTCACCATCATACAAATAAGTATGACCAAACTCAGGTAAACCAGCGTCATTGATAAGTCCATCAATTTGTTCTACAGATGCACCATCAAATATCGGTGTTGCAAATCTAACACCTAGTTTTTCACCAGCCCAGCCTAAGATAGTTTCGTAAATCTGACCAAGGTTCATACGAGAAGGTACACCTAGTGGATTCAATACAACGTCAACTGGAGTACCGTCTTCCAAGAATGGCATATCTTCTTCACGCACTATCTTTGCCACAATACCCTTGTTACCGTGACGACCCGCCATCTTGTCTCCCACTTTCAGCTTACGCTTGCTAGCTAGATATACTTTGGCCAATTTCAACACGCCAGCAGGTAATTCATCACCAATGCTTAGGTTAAATTTCTCACGCTTGTAGCG
>CAMDNC010000052.1 GCA_945902755.1 Flavipsychrobacter stenotrophus | reverse complement strand
CTGCCACCCATCAGGTTTCCTAGCGTGTTTGTATCATTGGGCAGCACTAGCTCAGACATTACTATAAACGTATCTTTAGGGTGTTTCTCTTTCATCTTATATCATTATTTTGGCAGCAAGGTATTAATATTGCCTGTTATAGAAATGTTGTTATTTCATCAACTCCTCGTAGTTCAGCATTACATACGGCTTGCTAATATCCAGCTCAAAGTATTGTGTATTCATGTCGCTGCTAGATATTGTACCGAAGTCGAAGCTAATCTTATCTTTTTGTGTAAGATCCTTTAGTGCCACAGTATCTGCTGTTCTTATAAATCTGCACGTCAATAGCGGCTTATCTCCTTTCATTGCAGAGGCCAGAATTAGCTCTTCAGGTAATGCCCAATCCAGTATCAAATCTTCACTTAGTTTTTTGTTGTCGTACAGTGCCACTTTCGTAAAACCTTTCTCTTTCATTTTTTGATGCAGTGCTTCTTTCAGTTCATTTCTGTCGCTGAATATCTTTGCCGATTTGTAGATATACACCATCCTCACCCCAAAAATAGCTAACAATAACAGTACTGCTGTTTTTGTTTTCAGTTGGCTCAAATATTCAAATACAAAAGCCGCAGCCATAATCACAGATAGTGCTCCCCATTCACTTTCTATATGAAACAAAGCATACTCCCCTTTATAGTCGCCATAAGTAAGCCCCATAATGATTATGTATCCTACACAAACCAGTATTATCCAGCCAGCGATATAATTTCTTTTTTTTCTTACCAAAGAATATATACCGGCAGCAAAAACAAACAAAATGGGCCAGTATAGGGCAAACAGATGGTAATAGAAAGTAGTTACAACCGGCGATACAAATGAAAACAGTATGTCCTTTATACTAAAGTGTGTCACATTATGCAAATGAATGTTTTCGCCCGATTTTCCCCCTACATTTACGAACCTGAATAGGATCACTCCTACTACCAAAATGCTCAGCACAATAGTTTTATCTTTTGGATATGGCCAATTCTCTTTTCTCAACAATAGATACACCCACAAAAAAACAAGAGGAATAATGACAACAAAGTGGGTGGACACTGTTATAAATAAAAGAAAAGAGAACACTGGATAAATCACAAATACAAATACGTTGCGTTCACCAAACCACAGCAATACAGATAGTGTAATGAATAAAAACCCCACAGCTTGTGGCACTTCGCTCACCCAATAAAACGAATCACTGAAAAAAAGCGTGAAATACAACGCTGCGAGTATAGTCAATGCATATTGCCTGCACCAGTAACAAATAGCAGTTACAACAAGAAAAAAAGCATTAAACCCTACAGCGTACAGCAAACCAACAATACCTATCGGCAAGCCCAGCTTCACCCCCGCGTAGGGTAAAAACTGACTGACAATGGAACCATACCGACCCCATTGAATATCAATCGAACGTTTATTAATGATATTAAACAACAAGTAAGACCCATCACCAAAAAGCACCTTCTCTTTAAAATAGACGCCAGATAGTATAAGTAGTCCCACCATTACCCAAACGGCCACCCTTGCACCTGATTGTAAAGCCGCATTGGTTGTAGTCATGAAAAAATTGGGTTGATGCCTGTCACCACTAAAAAATTACTTATTTATCACAATAGAGTATTTCCTAAGCGGTTTGTCATCATTACCTATACTTAGTATGTAAAGGCCATTTGTTAACCACTTAGGTAGTTCTATTTTGTTTGGCATAACGCTAGTATCTATAAATCCTAAGTAAATAGTCTGTCCAAACATATCACTAAGCAGGAAGCTAGTATTGCCATTAGTAGAAAAATTTCCTAAGTAGATGTTTCCATAATTAACAGGATTCGGAAATACTATCGGCACCTCAGTGCTTGTTGCTTCATTTACCCCTACTGCTATCAGTCTTTGTATATGTGTAGTCGCTTTTGCTGGTTGGGTATATCTCGCATCTTTATAACCTATGGTTGCAAGAGGAGTCACCTCCTGTGCTCTATAGTATCGCTGAGTATAAGTTGTGTCTTTTTTACCCTGTTCTAGGCTGAACATCGCTAACACAGTAGGCATTGCAGGTACTCCATCCACGAAAAAACTATCAGTCGTTATGGCTGTGCTATGCACCTGCAGCACATCAAAGTAATCAGACGGAAATCCGCTTGCATTTCTTACCCTCATTTCCCCCCATCCTCTCACTGTGTCTTTTCGTTGGGTATAGGTCCGCCTCACAATAGGTTTATGCACATACGAAAAAATTGCTACTGTCAGTTCATACACTGTACTAGCTGTATAGTCGCTTTGCCACACACTGCCATAGGTTGCCGGAAAAACTAAATGCACTAAAGGAGAGCTATAGGTTACAGTTTGCTCGGGAATAGTAAGTGTGTCAAAAGGGTATGCAGTTAGCGAGGTTAAATTGTACTCTTTTTTTTCGATAGCAACGTCAACCTCCACAATTCCCCCTCCAGTTATGTTCACTCCAGCATTCCCCAGATAGCCGTACGCCCCAAAGGTGTATTTATTGCTATCAGCATATTGTGTCGTCACACTAGGCACCCTTATGTTCCATACATAAGTCAGCGAGTCCACCACGCCTGTCAAATCCCAAGAGCCGTTAGCTGCCGCAGGCAGCGAGGGTAGTGTTGCATTATGCAGCGAAACGCGCAGGCTGTCAGTGCCAGTGCCTATACTAGCAAAATGAATACTGTTCAGACTAATCTGTGCATTTGTCTGCGAAAACACAGCTAACATGATTGAAAAAACGAAACAGGTCGCTTTTACTATCTTTTTATTTGCCATATACTTAATACGGGTGCAATATATGGTATTATACCGTATTTCTACTTGCTCAGGTGCATACTCCGTTCTTTATACAATTGTCTAAACCAGGGATCTCTTAGGTTTTTTATAAATCGTATGGCTTCACCTGTACTTTTCATTTCCGGCCCTAATTCCTTATTCACATTCGGGAATTTATTAAAACTAAATATTGGCTCCTTTACAGCAAATCCCTCTAGTTTCTTTTCTATTACAAAGTCCTTCAACTTCTTTTCTCCCATCATCACCTTGGTTGCTATGTTGAGGTAAGGGATGTTGTATGCTTTGGCTATAAAGGGTGTAGTGCGACTTGCTCTTGGGTTCGCCTCTATCACATATACTTTGTTGTCCTTTATCGCATATTGTATGTTTATCAGCCCTTTCACGTTCAGGCTAAGTGCTATTTTTCGGGCTATGTCGGCCATTTCCTCTACCACTAGTGGCCCAAGGTTAAATACGGGCAACAGTGCATGACTATCGCCACTATGTATACCCGCTGGCTCTATGTGTTCCATTATGCCCATTATATGCACTTCTTCTCCATCGCATATAGCATCTACTTCTGCCTCTTGACATCTGTCCAGAAAATGGTCAATCAGTATTTTATTACCAGGCAGGTGTTTTAGTAGGCTTACTACGCTTTTCTCTAGTTCTTCATCATTTATTACTATCCGCATGCGTTGTCCACCCAGCACATACGACGGGCGCACCAGCACCGGATATCCTACTTCCTTCGCCACTTCTATTGCTTCGTCGGTAGTGTATGCAGTGCCATATCTCGGATAAGGAATGTTCAATTCTTTTAGTGTGTCACTGAATCTTCCTCTGTCTTCCGCAATGTCCATATTGTCAAAAGACGTGCCTATTATTTTTATCCCTTTTTCATGCAGTCTTCTGGCAAGTTTCAGCGCCGTTTGCCCTCCAAGCTGCACTATTACACCTTCTGGCTGCTCATGTTCTATTATTTCCCATAGGTGCTCCCAGTATACTGGTTCAAAGTATAACTTATCAGCTATATCAAAGTCGGTAGAAACGGTTTCTGGGTTGCAGTTTACCATTATCGATTCATAGCCACACTCTCTAATTGCTAATAGACCGTGTGTACAGCAATAATCAAATTCTATACCCTGACCAATCCTGTTAGGACCTGAGCCCAAAACGATGATCTTCTTTTTATCAGTTCTTATACTCTCGTTTGTCAAACTACTTACATCGTTAGCTTTTGGCTTGTTTTCAAACGTGCTATAGTAGTAGGGTGTTTTAGCCTCAAACTCTGCACTGCAAGTATCCACCATCTTGAAAACACGAGTAATGCCCAACGACTTTCTATACGCATACACATCTTCATCTGTACAGTCGGTAAGCAAATCAGCTATTTGCTCGTCTCCAAAACCCATTTGTTTTGCTGCTCTCAGGATGGTAGCATCCAAGTGATGAAGGTGCTTGAGTTTTTTTATTTCATTTTCCAGATTCACAATGTCTTGTATCTGATACAAAAACCAACGGTCTATTTGGGTCAACTCTCTTATCGTCTTAATAGATACTCCAGCAGCCATCGCTTCCTTTATCCTGAAGATACGATCCCAGGTCGGCCTTTTAAGAGTGTCTATAAGTTCCTCGGGCCTCAGTCTGCTAGTGCTTATGAACGATAAACCTGTAGCGTTGTTTTCCAAACTTTGACAAGCTTTTTGCAATGCTTCAGGGAACGTTCGTCCTATTGCCATCACCTCTCCTACTGACTTCATCTGAAAACCTAGGGTGTCATCTGCACCTTTAAATTTGTCAAAGTTCCAACGAGGCATTTTCACTATCACATAGTCTAGCGCAGGCTCAAAATATGCCGATGTGGTTTGTGTAATCTGGTTACTCAGCTCATCCAGATTATAACCCACAGCCAGTTTTGCCGCTATTTTAGCTATTGGATATCCCGTTGCTTTCGACGCTAGTGCAGACGAACGGCTTACCCTTGGGTTTATCTCTACTGTTATTATTTCCTCTGTCTCAGGATTCAGTGCAAACTGCACGTTACATCCCCCAGCAAAATTGCCAAGGTCTCGCATCATTTTAATAGCAGTATTCCGCATCAGTTGAAATGCAGTGTCGCTTAGCGTCATTGCAGGCGCTACCGTTATGCTATCACCTGTGTGAATGCCCATCGGATCAAAATTCTCTACTGTACAAATGATAACAACATTATCATTCATATCGCGGAGCAGCTCCAGCTCAAATTCTTTCCAACCCAATACTGCCTTTTCTACTAGCACTTCATGAATGGGCGATGCGGTCAATCCCCTCTCCAATGCTGAATCTAGCTCTTCTTTCAGTCTTACTATACTCCCTCCAGAACCACCTAATGTAAACGATGGCCTGATTACAAGCGGAATACCGATTTCTTGTGCAAACTCCTTACCCTCCAGAAGAGAATTGGCCGTTTTGGCCGTCGCAACAGGTACTCCCAGCGCTATCATCCACTTTCTGAACAACTCTCTGTCTTCAGCCTTGTCTATTGCTTTTATATCCACACCTATCAGTCGCACATTATATTTCTCCCATATCCCCAGTTCGTCCGCTTCTTTTGCTAAATTCAATGCAGTCTGTCCACCCATCGTTGGTAAAACGGCATCTATATTGTTTTCTTCTAGTATTTGCTCTAGGCTTTCTACAGTTAGCGGCAACAAATACACCCTATCTGCCATAATTGGGTCGGTCATTATAGTTGCTGGGTTCGAATTGATCAATATGACTTCAATTCCTTCTTCCCGTAGGCTCCTAGCGGCCTGTGAGCCAGAATAGTCAAACTCACATGCTTGACCTATAACAATAGGACCAGAACCTATAATTAGTACACTCTTAATAGAAAAATCACGCGGCATTAGCAGAAGATAACATGTAAAAAAATATAAACAACAGCGCGGTGAGCAGATATAGAAAACGGGCTCAGCGCCCGAGATGCAAAAGTATAAAAAATCTAGATAGCATATTGACTAATGTTAACTAATAATGAACCATAACGATAGAACATCTGGGGTTAATGTGACGCAATTCAAACCTAAAGCATCGTTTTTCAATGAATTAACAAATAAAATTTGAAGGCAACCCTTCATTTTCCAACCACATAATCACGGTCATCCAAACATTCAACTTTACTGTTATTTATAAACAGCTATTTTTCATTAAAGTAGCAAAATCACTTGTGTCAATAAAATATTCACACGAAACATAAATTACCTGATTGGGCATAAATAATTACATAATTTTGCAACTCGGGACATTTTATATGACCCTTCTCATTATTTTTCCGACTTTTATAGATTATAATTAAACAACGCCACAATGAGTTTTCTGGGCTTTTTTAAATTTCTGACACAAGAAATAGCAATTGACCTTGGCACAGCCAATACTTTAATAATACACAACGATCAGGTAGTAGTAGACGAACCATCAATAGTAGCAATTGACAGAACCACAAACAAAATTGTGGCAGTTGGGAAAAAAGCTATGATGATGCACGAAAAAACACACGAAAACCTGAAAACCATCAGACCGCTAAAAGATGGTGTAATAGCCGATTTCAACGCCGCAGAAGGTATGTTAAGGGAAATGATAAAGCTTATCTACCCCAAAAAACCAATGTTTCCACCAAGTTGGAGAATGGTTATATGCATACCATCTAGCATCACAGAGGTCGAAAAACGAGCT
The DNA here is from genome assembly GCA_945902755.1 of Flavipsychrobacter stenotrophus. Classification (GTDB taxonomy): domain Bacteria; phylum Bacteroidota; class Bacteroidia; order Chitinophagales; family Chitinophagaceae; genus Nemorincola; species Nemorincola stenotropha_A. The sequence continues at coordinate 14,387 of CAMDNC010000052.1, read as the reverse complement.
GTAAGAGATTCGGCAGAAGAGGCCGGTGCTAAAGAAGTATATATGATACACGAACCGATGGCCGCGGCTCTAGGGATCGGCATAGATGTGGAAGAGCCTACCGGTAACATGATTATTGATATCGGTGGCGGCACCACAGGTATTTCTGTTATTGCTCTTGCTGGTATAGTTTGCGATCAGTCAATACGTATTGCCGGCGACGAATTTACTGGCGATATCATGGAGGCTATGCGCAGATACCATAGTCTGATGATTGGTGAGCGTACAGCCGAGCAAATCAAAATACACGTTGGCTCTGCTCTCAAAGAATTAGATAACCCACCCGATGATATCGCCGTTAATGGTCGCGACTTAGTAACAGGTATACCTAAGCAAATCATGGTATCCTATCAAGAGGTGGCAGAAGCCTTGGATAAATCTATATTCAAAATTGAAGAAGCAATTCTAAAAGCATTAGAAACAACACCTCCCGAGCTCGCAGCGGATATATATCGTAGAGGGCTTTACCTCACAGGTGGTGGCGCGTTGCTAAGAGGGCTTGATAAAAGGATATCACACAAGATAAAACTTCCAGTACATGTAGCCGACGACCCACTTAGAGCGGTTGTTAGGGGTACCGGCATGGCTTTGAAAAACATAGCTAGAATGCCATTCCTGATGAAGTAACAGTGTGTGAAACCTAATCTATGCAGCAACCAGTAAATGATAACCGATAAGTATCATTTTTTGGTTGCTGTGATCAAAGCAGATTGTCACTTCATTGTTAGTCTTGTTCCTGTGAAAAAACTATAGTAAACACACAAAATAGCAACTGCAGGCGTGCGCAATTTTATCTTTTTCATTCGGCGTTTTTTCAACTTACTACTTTTTCTCGCATTAGAGGTAGTATGTATAGTAATGATTCAGCGAACCGAAACCATGCAGGGGAACGATATAGTCAGCTCAGCTAATGCTGTTTCTGGATTAGTTTACAAAAAGCAAAATGATGTTGTTTATTATTTCGGACTCAGAAAGATGAACGATAGTTTACAAAATGAAAACGCTAGACTAAGACAATTAGTAGAGCAATATAAAAGCCTCGATACACTTTCTGATTCTATGGTGTTTAGCAAAACACAAATCGGGGATACAGCAAAACATATTGTCAGGTTTTCTGAGTACGTATACCGTAATGCTAGGGTAATAAATAATTCTACTAATGCAACAGATAATTACATTACCATCAACAGAGGTACAGCCCATGGTATTTACAAAAACATGGCGGTGCTCTCTGGTACAGGAGTAGTAGGTAGGGTAGAACACGTTTCTCGCAATTTCGCGAGTATTCTATCTGTTCTCAGTGCAAAACAAAGGGTGAGTGCTCGATTAAAAAACGGAGCTTATGGGCTGGTAATATGGGAGGGCAATAGCCATAAGGTATTAACGATGATAGATGTACCACAGCAAGTAAATGTGAAAAAAGGAGACTCTGTTTTTACCAGCAATTATTCATTGTATTTCCCTCCCGATGTACTTATCGGTACTGTTATTAAAACTGAACAGGTAAAGAAAAACGCAATGCAACACATATATATTAGGTCTTCCACCGACTTTTATAATTTGCAATATGTGTATGTCGTCGAAAACAAAATGTCGGAAGAGAAAAAACAATTGGAAGATTCATCCGCAAAAAAACAATAACCACAATAACAGAATACCAAACGAGCAAAAAGCATGAATGTTTATCTTAAAAATATTTTACGGTTTTGTATCATAGTGCTGTTACAAGTACTGATACTCGACAAGATAACGCTCAGGTGGTGGAGTAATCCTTCCGGGTTCCCTGTTTTTATACCATACGTCTATCCGCTTTTTTTACTCTTATTACCTTTCGAAATGCCCGTTTGGGCGCTTTTGTTAAGCGGGTTCGCATTAGGAATATCTGTAGATGCATTTACCAACACCGCAGGCATGCACGCATGCGCTACGGTATTGATTGCATATTGGCGCACAAATGTGCTAAGTGCATTGCTACCCAGAAAACTTACAGAGTATGCAGGACAACAGCCTTCTACCAAAAACATGGGATGGATGCCGTTTTTGGTATACAGCACTTTCCTGATTGTTATACATCATTTGCTGTTTTTCACTATCGAGTTATGGAATCTTTCCAATATCGGTCATTTACTGCTCAAGACTGTTGCTTCTACTTTTACCACTATGCTGCTTATAATCGTTTATTTGCTCCTATTCACACGGCAAGATTCTTCTAGAGCATAATTTTCACTTTAATCAAGTCCTATTATAGCACTAAAGTTTACTCCATATCCCGTTATGGAAGATGTAGGCTTTATCCAATTAACAATAAGTTGACCAGCTAGGTTTAATCCGCAATTCACCTGTTTTATCCACGATACTCCAGCATCATCAAGCACAGAAGATGCCACAAAATACTGCGCAGTAAAATAGGCATTGTTGGCCGGGTGATATCCTACTGGTAAAGTCCCCATCAGGTAAAATCCACTGCTAGGCATAGCCGAGAAGTTTTGGGCGTTTGCCGCAGATAATGTACCTCTTAAATGCAATGTATTGGCGGTAAAGTCTTTCTTAAAAAATATTGTACCACTTACACCCCCATCCGCAGCAAGAGTACCTACAGTTAGAGTCTGCCAGCTACTTTCCCTATTCGCCGCACCAAACCCCGCACCAAATCTTCTTAAGTCATTCAGCGGAAAACGCGTTGCGTCTGTTGCCGTTCCTGTGGGCAATACTTGCAAAGTAGCTTCCTTATCAAAAACCACATTAGGAGTGCTACCATCGTTATACACCAGTGCTAATGCAGACGGAGATATAGTCACAAATGGTGCAAAACCACCACTCCCACCACTCACAGATGCGCCTCGAAAACGTATCATTTCATTGTTGTAATACAACCAACCATCCGTAGCTGTAAAAGCACCAGTAGAGGGGTTTGTCACTACAATACCGCTTATGATGTAGGGCACTGTTCCATCTCCACCTATCATAGCTAGGGCCTTGGTACTTTCCGTATATGCTTCTTGCAAATAACCCAACTGATCTTGCGTCAGCGGAAACCCTCCAGGTTGTGTAAAGTCTATTGATTTCATAGGATATAATTATTGTAGTTATTGGATTGTGATTCGGCTAAAGCTCATCAGTAGGTTACTATCTGATAAACATTTTTGCCCGCTAATCTGTATTTGTTGATAAGTGCCATCATTCTTTGTATATCAAAAACTAACGCTACAGGCACCTTTACGACAAATGCATTTCCTAGCAACGATGTTTCTGCATCGGTATACAAAACTTGTGGTACTGGGACGAAAGTTGTACTGGACTCAGAGCTCACCCCCAACCACAATGGCCGTACTTCTGGTACAGTATAAACAAACAATGGATCTTCATATTGTCCATCTTCAATGTAAATTCCACGCCCTGTCGGGTCAAATAAGTCATTAAGTGCCGCAGCCAAATACACAACCTGACTGTTATGTGCTAGGAAATACAAATGACGTTGCCTGCTTATAGTAAATAGATTGTACAACCACTTTACAGGAGCTATCAGGCACCTTATCCATGCTACAGCCTTCATCTTTCTTAGTCGAACAGGCAGTAGCTGGTAGCTTAGAGAATCGTAGTTAATGTTAAACAAACTCATAAACGTATATTGAATTGCTTTTTTGAAAAAGGGATAAGGTAAAAAGAATACTACACAACACTATATGGAGTATAAAGTATATTGGCATTGAAGTAGGTTTCGTCCAGTACCATATAACCCGCATCTGGCGTATATCTTACAGTGATAGGTACATAGGGAGTAGCAGCATAATTTGCTTGCGCACTTACCACACTTCCTATCTCCACACCGTCTATTGCTTGGAGAGATCCTATCAAATTATTAAGAACAAAAACACCATTAAAAGGCAAATTGGCTAGAAAACCATTAACAGCATTAAGTACGGGAGTGCTTGATGTTCCATCTATTCTGGTGCCAGCACTTGTCAACACAAGCGGATCATAATAGACTGATAAAATCAACTGTAGTATATCTGGATTACTACTCGTTAACTGTAGCCGCACTCCTGCATCTTTTATTCGGTTCATATAGCCACTAAAAGCCGCCAGCTCAACGGTTGTTAAGGCCTCTAATGCCCCTCCATTGTCTTTTGCTACCTTTATTCTTACAAGGTTCGACAATTCTACAGCCGAAGCGTGTTTAATAATTGTTACCAAAGGGTCTGTCGACGCTACAGTATAACTATCACTACCGTCTGGCAAGGTTTCCCCCAACTGAAATAGCTTTGCTTTATGTACATACCATTGCAGAGTATGTGGTTTTTGCGTAGTTATTATTCGCTCAATTTCACTTTTGTGGTAATCAAATAGATTTTCCAATGTCCAGATGCATACTGCCACCACATACGTCCATAGGCGCCATACTGCCACCTTGCTGTCACTCCATGTATACCCACTTAACGTCGGGTCTGTTTGTTTTACATCAATTATCTGTTGTTGTATCTGATTTATACTTCTTGCCATAGTAGGGACCGTTAAAAAATTATGTTTAATGTACTTTAATAACCATTGTTCTTCCCGATGTGGGGTATGGATAGGGATGTGTTGTTCCTGGAAAATAATATGTCGTTTTAATGCCTATTGTATGCACGCCACTGGTCAGTGTTACAATTCTTACATCATCATTTAATGGATCTTCAGGATCTGGTGTTCCACCTGCTGCCGCTCCCACCCATACCATACTGTAGTCACGCATATTCACTGTGGCTATCTCAGCATGTATTCTGGTCAACTTAAGTTTTACATGTTCAATGGTAGCTCCTATTTTTTCAACTACTACATCACCTATAAAACCCTCAATGACCGTATTCGTAGTATTGTCAAACAAAGTAAGCGGTGCTGCATATGCGGTATTGCCTTCAATATCTTTAAAAGAGCATGTAACCACTGGCGCACTCAGATCACTCCACACTAGCATGTATCCAAAACCTACTGTCCAAGGTAAAACATAAGGTATCGACAAACCAGCCATAGAAACTACTCCACTTGGAGGAGCAGACTCTGCTGCAAGGCCCGTCAAGTGCCGCTCTTCGGCCGAGTAGTACAGCCTATTTTCAGATAGATAAGCATCCGTCAATGGATATACATGTACAAACTCAGGCAAACCCATATAGTCAAACGAGTAGTATCCTATTGCATGAGGATCTCCGATTACGTTCGGAACTTTCCTCATTGCTGGTTTTAGAACTATCACATAATCGAGAGTATGGGAGGCCACAGTACCAATTACTATATTATTCCTTTGCAGGTACAATACAATATCGTCTTGTTTACTCACATCAGGCATAGTTATTTCTTCACCAGTTGATGGCAGATAACTGATACTAATATCGTTTGCAGCACATACAGCAATTGCAGCTTCAAGCGTACCATATTCTGTCACTACCATGTCCAGCAAACTTTGATTGGGGGCTGCTTTTACCTTTTTACGCATATTCTTGTTTATTCTGACTATTGTTTAAAATCTTAAACTATCCATAAACCGCATCACTACTAATAGTTCCATCAGGCAATAACGCTACCTTTTTTATTTCCATACCGTCTCTGTTATACTCAATATTCACTGCGCGTATCAGGCCTTGAAAGTTCTCGTCATCCAAATAGCTGAACGCATTTACACATAGCGTTGGATTCTCTTTAAAGTCACCTTTCCCATTCAGCAGCAATTGTTGTTGGTGTTGTGCAGTACTCTCTTCCACACTGAAGTCTCCTGCTATTATCTTCAGGTCTTCGTCATCACTCAGACCCACATCTATCATTTGTTTTGCCATCACTATCAGGTTTATGCACTCAGCAAATTACTGAGTCGTGTTAGTATACTATTGAATGTTGCCGCATTAACAGGCACACCGCTGGGTCCTGCTGGAGTAGGTACTGTAATAAGTGTAATCGCAGTTATCAGGTCATTGAGTATCGCATGTAGGCTTTCACTTGCGGTTGCTATTTTTATTACGCTTTCTACTTCTATCACTGTATTCCCAGTTTCTATTTTCACACCACTCTCTCTTATTGTACACGCGGTGTTTCCTATAGTCACCAACACTTTTGTTATTTCACTGGGCTGCAGTAGTATCCAGTTTCCCGGTCCATCTACGCTTCCTATCACCACATGGCTACCATCCTTCGGTAACACTAACATGCAGTCTGTCGCAGCGCTCGCAGCTCCCAGCAATACACCTTCTATTTTACCTTCTTGTCCATCGGGTATCACAGATAATGTTTGGTTACTTTCATCTACACTACCCGCTACTGCGGTACCGCTCATTATTTCATAGGGTCGTTTTGTCAATGCTCTGATCCCTTCCGATATTTTTGCCCCATTTTTAGTCATAGTGGTTCGCTTTTTTAAAGACTATTAAAACCCGGTCCCAATTCTATTTTTCTTCGTGCACCATTTATCCCAAAAGTCACTTCAGTACTTTCTATCAAATACTCTCCGTCCATTTCTGGCATATTACTATTCACTATTTTAGTACTACCTCCGGGAGCTACATACGGCTGTAGAAATGCAGTAAAATCCCCCTCATATCCTTTGTAATTATTCCGAATCACTTTCTCATCAGCCAATTCAGCTAAACTTTTTTCATGAAGTATTTTATTCAAAATAGCTATTTCCTTAGTTCCGCTGCCCCACCTCCTCACAGATACACCCATCAACACTTCTCCAGCGCTGCTTTTCCGTTTATATTCCACGGTACCTGCTTTCACATTGCTTGCATGTTCCTCAAGCGTATTTTCTTTCACTGTATTATAACCTATGCTATACCCTACAGTTTCATCATTGCTAATGCGAATGCCAGAGGTATAATCGCTGTAGAGCAAGCCACACCACAATTCATGTGGTTTAATGAAAAAGCAGCATAGATTATCTTTGCTCGCGCGTACCAATTCGTTTATTATCTCCAAGCCACTCGCTGAGGTACTACAGGTATTTAGAACGGGCATGTCCAAAGCACAAATCACTTTTATAGATTTACTTCCCGTTGTTTTTGATACGGCCAACTGCATCAGTTCTTTTACTGTAGTTTTCCCAGGCTGCACTCTTGGCACATTTTGGCGCAGTAGGTAACTAGCCCCTTCACATATGATTTGTAATGGCGTTCCTGGTTTACAGCTCACTACATAGCCATCAAACTCAGTTCTCATTTCACCATTATAACCCAGTTGTATGCGCACTTCACTTCCCCTTACTATTCGTGTTGCTGTAACTATCTTTTTAGGGTCAGTCTTGCCCTTTTCTTGCATATAAGCCATAGCCGGAACTTCAATAATAGCGGTCTCTATAATGCTGTGTACGCTCCTTTTTATTGTTACATTCTGTGCCCCCTCAAATCTTAAATCACCTATCGAAATGTCACTCGTTAGTACAAACATTGTTATATCGTTATTAGGTTAAAGGCTTCGTCACTAAGAAGTTTTAGCTCATAGGCTCTTATGTTTTTCACGCCAGTTACTACAGGTAGTTTCAGATCACTCATCACCACCTTATCACTGCCATTTCTATTAGGACGCAGTAAGAAAATATCAGTCAAAGGACACTCTATCGACAGTGCAATATTTTGCTCATAAATCGATCTTAATGTAGACACATCTTCCTCCGGAAATTCATTGTTAACACCTACTAGAAAACCCTTGATAGTTATCACATAATCTTGACCTCCTATCAGCTCCTTAACAGTCCCATTTCGTCCCGTTAGGGCTGTCTCAATTATTGTTTTCTTGCATTCTACAGAAATTACCGGAAAAGGCAAATTCCATCGCTTTAGCCGTACACTGTTATTTGCAGAGGCGTCACCGCCACTACTATCTGGATATATCAGTGTCACAGGCATATAATACTCTACACCACTTGGATCTGTAGCATAATACGCTGACCCCCCAACTCCCTGTTCTTTTCTTTCATTACCCCCTTTAACCTTTTCAAATTTGGGTTCAAAAGCTAGTGTTTTGTAGCCAAATGTGCGCTCAAAAAGGGTTGCAAGACTTAGTGATATTTCAGCCATAGTTAGTTTTAGTTTGCACTATTTAGTATTTCTAGCAGTATTTCTTCTACTGCTCTTTTTAGCTCACCTAATCCATCCCTACTACTCCCCACATGCACAGTAAACTGCTCTATCATTGGTCTGTTTAGATGTATGGTTATTGCTTTGTTACCGGTTTCAGATACAGATTTGTTTGCTGGCCTTTCGCTCTGTATATACTGAGTTTCACGCTTGTTTTTGTAATTCTCAGTATTCGTTTCGTACAGCTCACCAAATTTGGTCTGCTCATTTAACAGGGGCATTGAAGCGATCCGTGTCTTTTGCAAAAGGTCATACTTTTTAGTAGCATCGTTATGGTAATCTGTTTCAAATCTGCCAACGTTTCCATTTGTTTGCCCACCAACTATCAGAGCACTATTTACAAGCGTCTGGGGCAACCAAGATCCGCCAGACAAAAGCAACTCATTTTCCAACGTTTTTGTCCCATTTGGCGGTACATGCAGCACATTTTCTATTGCTAATAAATTTGGTTCTAAACCATTGTAATATGCTTGCCCTAGGTATGCCTGATTGATAGTATCTCGAGGATTAATAGTAATACTTCTATTGAGTATCGTTACAGAACCCCAAACTTTACTTCGTTCGTACACTCCAGGCTTACCATTTGAAAGGATGTCTGCGTTCTTTTCAACCATGTAATATCCTATGTCGTATTGATCCCGTTGATTTCTCTCGCTATCTACCAATCCAATTTGTAGCCTATTCAGCTCCTCAGAATATTCTTTTAACCCTGCCGCATATGCGCCTGTTTCCAGCGTCACCCCTCCGGCTAAAACAGATGTTGTTCCTGTTGCTGCGGTAGAATCACGAATAGGTAATGAACTGTTTATTCTTGGAACAGACCATTCACCGTCGCCCAGATGTCTTGCCCCATTTCCAGAATTAATAACAACAACACTTTTTGTCAACGCTGATTCATTAGCTATAACTGGATCCGTTTCATTACTATCCAACTCTATTATCTTGGGTTCATACTTATGGCTATCTGTATGCATAAGTGCATACGCTGTTATTCCGGTTGTATTTATTGCTCTTGCCCTACTATTATCTGTAGCTTCAGCGCTAGCTCTTGTTTCTTCCCCACCAAAAATGTTGTGCGAACTCAGCTTTTGCACTCCTGCACTCATTACAGATACCCAATCTCCTATCGCTTTTACTATTTGTGTCAACGTGCCATCCATCCATATCGGTGCATTGTTTCTCACATACACACCTTGTAACATCATTGCATTTTCTGCACCTTCCATTATTCCATTCATGGGTTCATTTTCTATCTAGTAATTCATCTTTTACGTTAGGTTGATGATAGGAATTAGGTATCTGTATTTTTCCATCACCATTTTACTTTTCTCAACTCAGTTGCTCTTATATATTCCAGATGAGCTATTTTCTGCGCAAACGCTTCATCACTCAACGCTCTATGATTTACCCCCGGCAAGTAATATTCTATAAGTGTTTCAAGGTACCCTACGGAGTCGTGTGCCGGGCCACCGCACAACTCCGCTATAAGTTTACCAGACGAGCTTTTTTTCCGTCAAGTTTCACCTTTAGTTCCTGACATATCCCTATAAACATTTGGTCGTCTTTTAGCACTTCTTCACTGCCACCTATGTAGGTAACACTTGCTAGCTCTTCAAACACCGCCAGTGCTCTTTCTTTGTCTGCCTTTGTCAGTGCGCAGTTCAGCTCATGCCTGCCTGGGTTCTTAAAGTAAGCTACATGTCCGCCCACCTCTACAGCATATATACCATACTGGTATTTCTGTTTCCACTCTTCTATCTGTGAGCTACTCTCCTGTCCTTTCAGTTCTGTTATTTCAGTTGTCATTTTTCTTAAGTTCTAAGTTTTTTGGAATTTGTTTTTTTGGAATTTGGATTTCCCCCCTACTCAGTTATCAGTTTCATAAACACTATTGGCAGTGTCACATCCATACTTTTGGCCCCTTGCTCCCACCCTTTCTCAAACTCTTTTATTTCCACGCCTATCAGTGTGTCTGTTTGCAGTGCTCTCGTGCCTTTTGCTTTGTAGGTTACCACCACGTCAAACTGTAAGTCCAGCACATCATCACCTCCGGCCGCTATCGCTGCTCTGTTCATGTCGTCCAGTGCACCTTTCAGCACTTTTATCTGTCCCTCATACGTTCTGTTACCTGCCTGTATGCTTATGGGTTCATCCCCTGCAGCGTGTAGTAGTTGTTTGTCTTTGTGCGCTTTATATTTCACGCCCCTTATTTTCGTAATGGTAGCACCTGCTATCATCACCGTCATGTCTGCCCACTCGCAGTCCTTACTATCAAAAAATGGTATCGTTGGCATATGCTAGTTTGTTTTAAATGTTCGCTTCTATTTCTTTGGTTTTTACACACTCACTTATAATGCCGGATTACTAAATCCCAAACTCACCACAATGTCCGTTGCATATCCTACAGGGGTTATACTCAGCACTACATTCAGCAGGTTAGTACTTAGTATGTTTTGTGCTGGGTCTATGTAGCAGCTTATGTTGCTGATCTCTTTATTGGCTGTCATAGTGTTGTTTATTTGGTTCACTATCTGCTGACTTAGCCATTTGCAAAAACCCGCATCCAGTGTGCCATCTGTGTTTACCGGCACTTCATCATCTACCACTTGCACAAAGGTGGTATACGCCAATATGTGGGCTTTATCTATCACTCTACCTCTTGCCAGCATACTATAGTCGTCTGTCGTTGCGGCGCACATAGGGTCTCCCGAAAAAAAGTAACCACTTGTATTGGCATATGTCGTAAAGGTTATATACCCCAGCGAAGCTATCACAGTCGATGTCCCTGCCAAGCTTTCATAGGTTCCTGTACCCAAATAAGCGGCATTGTTTTTCAGTGCACCACTTCGCACCCTGCTTATCTTTCGTTGCACAGGCACAGAGGCTACTACGCCCATTGCCATACCTAGGCACGCTCCGGCACCACCCTTTGTGTCGCCTATCAATATCGCCGTTCGGTTGTTCGTCGTTCCTGCTCTCATATCTTGCAGGTCTGCCGCCACTCCACTATACGACGTTCCACCGATTATTACACGCAGGGGCTTGTGGTTGTAGAAGTATTGTTCTGCCGTCACAGCCATATTACTAGCTGCTATGTACACATCTTCATTCAGCCCGTTGGTTACTGTTATCACACCTCCGCCAGCAGCTATTGCTACATCATCGCTCATCAGTCCCACTACTTTTATTTTACCGCCAGCATAGTCCAGTAGTTTTTTTACACCATTTGCGTTGGTGTTGTCGGCCATGTCTGCCACAGTCATAGTGTTCGGTACCAGCATCAGAAACAGTTGAGCACCGCTACCAGCCTGATTGTAAAACTCTACCAGATTTTTGTATGCAAAACCATTCTCCACCTTAGTTATACCAGCGTCAGCTACTGCCGTCATGCTTGTCACCAGTATGGGTGTTCCCACCACATATCCAGTTTCGGTTTTGCCCGTCAGCACCATACCCACTATCCCGTCATTTGTTTGTATGGTACCCCCTAGTTGCCCATTGGCAAGCACTATATTTACACTTCCCATTTTTAGTTTGTTTTAGTTTGTTTCACAATTGTTTTTACACCTGCCTTACCACCCCTCTTCACTCACATATCCGTCATCAGCCTCATCGTCATCTGTCCTCATCAGTTGGTTCACCAGCAGTTCATTTTCATGCTCGTTTAGTGTTCTTATTGTTTTGTCTTTCAGTCCTTCAGCATGCATCACAGCAGTAGTTTCGTCCACATGCACTTTGTCGTCGCTCGTCACATACTGCACATTGTTTACTTGCTCATAAGTTGTTTTCATAGTTGGTTGTGGTGTCTTTAATTTGTTCATCCTTCCCTAGCTATACCTCAAGAATCCCAGCAATGCTTTTTCACTCAGCAGTCTCGTTTGCCTCACTACTGCATACCCCTCTCTGCTACCGCTGTTGTTACTATTACCCTCTATGGTATGCAGCACTATAGCCCCTGCTTCGTTTTCAGTCACATTTTCTATTATACCAGTGTGCCCTGCTCCCTTTCCAAACATCATCACAAACTGGTCTCCCGGTTGTAGTGTAGCTTTGCCTGCTACCACCTCACTCTTTGCTATTTTCAGCACACCTTTTCTCTTGGTGCTTCTGTTCCAGCAGTCATACACGCCAGCCGTTTTCACCAGCACATTTTCCGCTTCCGTCCTTTTTGCTGCCACAGCATAACACCAATACACAAACGCCTGACACCATGCATACCCCGGCCCCAATCCCACCGCTTTCAGATACTCATTTATCATAGGGCCTTTATTACTACCCTTCGGCTCTTCCTGCACGCCCACCTGTTCTTTAGCTACTTCCAGTGCAGCCAGGTGCAGCTCACTAGGCCAGTTGTTATTTATGTTCATATTCACTTAGGTTTATAGGTTATAGCATCTTTCTTCACTTCACGGTTTCTGTATGGTGTCACTTTCACCATATCAGGTGGGTAGCTCTTGCACACAGTTCACTAGCACGCTACCCACTTTTTATGGTTCATGTTTTGTTTATACACCCGCTACATCCTGTTGTTTTCCAGCAGCATATTTCGCCTGTGTGTACAGGTCATACAGGCTTTGTCTCCCTCTGCTGCCATCCAGCTGTCTGGTCAGCAGGCTAGCCAGTTTTTGCAGCAGTGCATCTTGCACCTCAGGTGGGTACTTCCGCAGTTGCGTCACAAAGCATTGCAGCTTATCATTCAGCGTTTGTTGTGCCGCACATTCATTGGCTATGCTCAGCGCATTGGTGGCCAGTTCCAGAGCCACTATCAGGTGTTTTCTTATCAGCTCATCCGCATCACCGGGTATTATAGCAGTCACTATATCCGCCACTGGCGACTCCAGCATACCCTTCAGTGTAGTCGTTATTTTCAGTGCTGTTTCCGCATGTTCGTCCACATATTGGTCTATCTGTTGCAGCAGTCTTTTTAGCTTACTTCTCATTTTAGTACAAAACATCTTTTTCCATTTTTTTATAGTTCACTTATTAGGCTCCTTTCCAGGGCATGTATTCTGTCAGCGTGTTCATTCAGGCGCCGGTGTATCATAGCCTCTTGCTCTTGCAGACCTTTTATTTCCTGTCCATGTATCGTAGTTGCTCTGGTCATTTGTTTCAGTTCCAGTACTATGTCGTCCAGTCTTTTTATCACTTGGTCTGTCACCAGCTTCACCACAAATCCCAGCACCGTCATCATTGCGCCAGCCACACCCACCAGCACCCACACTTTTATTTCAGTTTCCATCATGTCGGTTGTTTTTTTATATACAGGTGTGGGCATGTCTTTTATCACTGCTCATCCTCACTATGCCCACACCTGCCACCCTCACCATTACGCAGCAGCAGCCTGCACTATCGCCACTATGCCTTTCGCGTCAGCACGTCTTTTCCTGCCACCCATTCTTATGCTCACACTATACACATCGCCGTAGTATGTCGGGTCTCCCATGTTCTCAAAGAAACTGATCTGTCCCACAGCTCTTTCCACAGCACTCATTTGCCAGCACAGCACACCATCATTATCGCTCACATCGGGGATAGTACCACCCGGTAGCATCGCTGGCAGCACCGCATCATCATACTTCAGCACCGCGCTCCTCATCAGTATGTTAAACCCAAACAATCTTCCCAACACACCATCCTTCACATCATATGCCGCACTAAAGTCCCTATACTGAGTAGCCGACATATCATCCGTCAACTGCTGAAACATATCCGCACTTATCAGCGCATATCTTCCCTCCATCGGCACATTCTGTTTGTTCATTCTCAGTTGTGCCTGTTTCAGGTCATTCACCACAAATTTTTTCCTGTTGCCCGTCGCACCATCCATATGTGCAGCCGTAGCCACACCAGTTGTTCTTATCACAGTGCCCGTCATACCACTTGGTGCCCATAGCTCCAGCACACTATTCGCTATCGCTTCCCTCACCGATGTTTCATGTTCACTCAGCACACTCTCGCGTTTACTGTAGCTCAGTTCATACAGCTCCGCATTCGGAATCAGTATCGGGTCTGTCGAAAAATTATCCAGTGTGTACGTCACATCACTATCTGTCCTTTGCACTATTGTCGCCGGTAGCGATGTTCTGTTTTTCACCACAGTCGGCGGCGCACCCGCCTGAGGTATATGCACCACCTTACCCTGCATCACATGTTGGCTCGCATCCACACTCGCCAGTAAAAACTCGTTGTTCTTAAACAAGTTGCCCGCTATATGGTCCTGCCATATCTCTCTCTGAATTCCCATAGTTG
>CAMDNC010000051.1 GCA_945902755.1 Flavipsychrobacter stenotrophus | reverse complement strand
CAGCGGAGCGATTGACAAAAAATTTCCTTTTCTTTTGGTTCTTTTCTTTTTGAAACGAAAAAGAAAAGAACACAGCACATGGTCAGAACAACACCGAGCAGAAAACACCAAACCAGCAAAAATGAATACCATTGATAATCAACGACTTACACCCCAAAACGCATGAAAACACCGGCAACAAACTGGAAATTAAAAACAAGCATAATATGAATCCTGGCCACAAACCAAGAAAAGAAAAGAACACAGCCCGTGGTCAGAACAATACCGAGCAGAGAACACAACCAGCAAAAATGAATACCATTGATTATCAACACTTTAAGTACCAAAACCCATGAAACAACCGGCAATAAACCGGCAACACCCCCCAACAATCCATACGCATCAAACTTCACACATACGTAACAATAGTTTTTAACACAATGCTATCAACCACCCAACCTAAAACCAAATATTATTGATAATTTTGCAAACGATGATGAAGGGTAGAAAAAAGTCGATACTGCCATACATACCCGGGTATGACAATAACGCTGTGCTGAAGTTGATTTTCTTTTTAGCGGGTTCTTACATTGCATTAGCCATATCGTGGGCCATCGTTATGATTGTCTACATCAAGGCCGATAATTTTAATATCTATTTCGTACCCAATATCGCGCTGCCCCGCCTTGCCGATTTTCCATCCCACTGGTATACGCTATTCATTTACGGCATCTTCCATTTCCCTAATAGTTTTATGGAGATGCTCAGCAATATGCTGTGGTTATATTGTTTCGGATCAGTACTACAGATGCTCGTAGGCAAAAAGCAGATAGCACCCATATTTTTCTTCAGTATGCTAGTTGGCGGTGTGTTTTATTTGTTGGCACAGTTACTTCCCGGTGGTTTTGGCGCCTGCCCGCCACATATTATGGGGCCACGTGCAGGGCTCATGGGTATTTGTGCCGCCGCCGTTACCATTTCTCCCAAGTACAGGTTCTATCTCTCCGACACCTTCAGTATACCTATCCTCGCCGTTGCAGGTGTGTTTTTGGTACTTATGCTCATAGGGTCAGGTTATTACATGCCAGTCGTAGGTATGATGGCAGGTGGTGCGTTGGCCGGTTTCCTATTCATAAAACTGTTGCAAGCCGGCTACCGACCAGCAGAGTGGATATACACAATAGGCAACCAACTAGAGCGTATGGTCACCCCCAACGAACAAGCTATTGCCAAGCGCAATAGTGTGCGCAGAGGCGCAGTACTCAACAGTAAAATCTCATCAACCAGCACCAGCACTGAAAAAAAAGTCGACGATATTCTCGACAAAATTCTCCAAAAAGGCTACAACTCCCTCACTGCCGACGAAAAAGAAATTCTTATTCGTGCCGGCAAAGACTAGTTCAGGCAGTAATGTTTAGATGATTAGGTGTTTGTGGCCCTCTATTTTTACCACCACATCTTTATAAAATATTCCATATATTGCCGACCCAGTACCCGTCATTGAGGCATATATAGCACCCTGGTTATATAACTCATTTTTCAGATCACCCAGCACAGCATGAGCTCCAAACACAGTTTGCTCAAAATCATTGCATAATACTTCCTTCCAATCTGTTATAGGTAGCTGTTCCAGATTCTTCAGGTCATACGGCGCAGCCTTAGGTAGTATACCCGCAAACGCAGTACGGGTAGACACATGTACATCAGGGCATATCAGGTGTAGGTCATAGACACTCAGGTCTATGTGCACCGGAGTCATCACCTCACCTCTGCCCCTAGCATACTGGGGAGTATTAAATATAAAGAACGGACAGTCAGAGCCCAGTTGTAACGCATATCCAGCCAGTTCGGTATCGGTCAGGTTCAGGTGGCAATAGTCATTTATTAGCCGTAGCATAAATGCCCCATCCCCCGATCCTCCCCCTATACCAGCCCCCATAGGCATAGCCTTGTGCAGGTATATATCTAGGGCTGGCACAGCAGTTGGGTACTTGTTTTGTAGCAGTGTATAGGCCTTCCATACTAGGTTGTCATTACTGTCACCGTTTACAGGCAGTCCGCTCAGGTATAGTTTACCCTCGTTTTGGGCAGGTACTATTTCCAGCACATCGTTGAGCGTACCAGCACCGGGCACCACATTAGGGGTAGTGCCAGTACGTGGCAAAAGAGGATAAAACACAGTTTCCAGATCATGGTAGCCATCACTTCGTTTGTTAGTCACAAACAAGCCCAGATTGATCTTACTATTTGGAAAGCAAATCATAATAAGGAACTTTGAAATAATAAAGTGTATAACGTTGCGCAGTTGTTTTTCTTTTTTCAAGAAAGAAAAAATGCGTCCCGTCATTCGGGATAAAGATTTTATGGTGAAGAAAAAATGAAAAAGAGCAAGTAAGGTTGTGCACTTTATTATATCATCGTTCCTAAGGGTGAAATTATGCGTATTTTTGAAATTGCACGGATATAAAGTGCGGTTTTTTGATGAAAGAAGTTATCAGACTGAATGATATCAGGAAGAGTTACTATTTGGGCAAGCAAGAGCTACCTGTACTTAGGGGTATTTCACTAGTCATCGAAAAGAGCGACTATGTCGCATTGATGGGGCCATCTGGCTCAGGCAAGTCTACACTCATGAACATACTAGGCTGCTTAGATACCCCCTCTGGTGGTCAGTATATCCTCAATGGCAAGGATGTAAGTAATATGGTCGACGACCAATTGGCAGATGTCCGCAATGTAGAAATAGGTTTTGTATTTCAGCAGTTCAATCTTTTACCCCGCCTTACCGCCTGGGAAAACGTAGCACTTCCACTCATATACTCAGGCGCTGCCCGCAAAGAAAGAGAAGAACGTGCCAGAGACATGCTCAACAAAGTAGGCCTTGCAGATCGGGCTCACCACAAGCCCAACGAACTATCCGGTGGGCAAAGCCAACGTGTAGCCATAGCACGAGCGCTCATCAACAATCCGTCTATACTACTCGCCGACGAACCTACTGGTAACCTCGACACCAAAACATCGGTAGAGATAATGGAGCTCTTTGGCAATATTCACAATCAGGGCAATACCGTAGTACTGGTCACCCATGAAGAAGACATAGCCAACTATACACAACGGGTAATAAGAATAAGAGATGGGGTAGTAGAGTCAGACATTAGTCAGGTGCCCAGGTAAGCCAAGAATGGTTTAAATACTTTTTTACAGGAAAAGGAATAATATAACACTTAAAGTACACAGTATGTTTAAGATATACACTAAGACAGGAGACAAAGGCGGAACAAGCCTTATAGGTGGGGTACGAGTACCCAAAAACCACATTCGTATAGAGAGTTATGGCACCGTAGACGAGCTGAATTCATACATAGGTATGGTGAACGATATGGCGGCAAATGCCCAGATCAGCGAGTGGCTGCGTGAGGTACAAGACCGTCTCTTTACGGTAGGGGCAGTACTGGCCACCGACCCGGGCAAAGAAGTAAAAATGAAACTTCCAGACCTCCACGATGAAGACGTAACATGGCTCGAAGAACGTATAGACCTCATGAACGAGTCGCTGCCAGAAATGCGCTCTTTTATTCTGCCCGGGGGTAATCTAGCATCGTCTACCTGCCATGTGGCACGTTGTGTATGCCGTAGAGCGGAGCGTATATGTGTGGCCATGCAAGAACAACAAGAGCACATACCGCCCATTGTAATACAATACCTCAATCGTTTATCAGACTTTTTGTTTGTACTGTGCCGGTACATTTTACACATCAACAATGCACCAGAAATACCTTGGAGAGCAAGAGTATAAATCAGGCAGCACGGATGTAAACTAAAAAAGGATTCCCATTTCTTGAGAATCCTTTTTCGTTACTGACTTTATAATAACAACTAGTATTTCTTAGTAGTCCACCAGAATGCTTTGCGAGAAGGTACTTTGAAAGTAAGCATAAACGACACTGTAGAGTAAGAGTCGTTATTGCCTGGGTTACCTCTCAGCGTGCCGGGCTCACTTGGCAATGAGTTGTTGTAAAATGCTTTTTTGTCGGCTACCAGTATTGCAGTACGGGCATCGCCAGGAGATAAGTTCTGATTGAACTCAAACTCACTGATATACTTACCACTTACACCATCTAGTTGGTCAAACAACGTCATTCTATATTTATATTCTATAGCAAAGTTAAGACGCTCGCCAAGATCCCATTTGTAACCCACAGCCAATGGTACGGCTGGTTGCCAGCGCGAATTGCGCTTGGGATAATCAGCCCCTATAAATCCTTGTCCTTCCAGTGATAGGTCATATGTTTTTACATAAGTGGTGCTGCTACCTATAGTACTATATGGGGTGTAGTGAAACACCGCTATACCAGCAGCTACATAAGGCTGGCGGCGTCTGAAAGCTCTCTGATGAATATTTATTCTGCGAGGGGTAACTTCAAACATTGTTGATGCTTCAAAAATGGTAGCTTTAGCAGTTTGTGCACGCAGATAACGCTGCGTATAATCATCGCCTTCCAGCAAACCTTTACCATTTACTCCATCCAAATTCCACTCATCCGTCGCAGTGACACTACCAAAGTTGAGCGCAAACCTAATAGCTATACTTGGGTGAAAATGATAACGACCATACATGCCTCCCATAAAGGAAACCTTATCGAGATATTTGCTATTCGCAAAGTGATCTATAGGAGATTTGGTACCCACATCGCCCCAAAGTTCACTTTTGCCTATATTCAAGCCTATTGACCAGCCATCTGGTTCTACATAATCTCTCAGTGGTCTGTATTTTTGAGCCACAGCGGTATGACTAACCATAGCTGCAACACACAAAACCGATAAGATTCGGGTAACCTTTGCCTGCATGTATCCAAAAATTTAAAGGTTGAAGATATAAATTAATTTCCTTTAAAAACAGGTTTTCTTTTTTCCAGAAACGCTTTTGTGCCTTCTTTCATGTCTTCCGTTTCAAAACACTCACCAAATCTCACAATTTCGTTATCAAAACTATGGTGATTGCCATCACTACATTCGTTTACACAAGCTATAATGTTGGCAATAGCTATGGGGGCTTTTGTATGTATCTTTTGTAGTATTTCTTTTGCTTTGTTCAGCAATTCATCGGCTGCTACTACATGGTTTACCAAACCCAACGTTTTAGCTTCCTCTGCACCTATCATATCAGCAGTCATCAACAGCTCCATGGCCTTACCATGACCTATCAGGCGGGTAAGACGTTGTGTGCCGCCATAACCCGGTATCAAACCCAGATTTACCTCTGGTTGACCAAATTTTGCATTAACAGATGCTACCCTAAAGTGGCAAGCCATAGCTAGCTCGCAGCCACCACCTAAAGAAAAACCGTTTACAGCAGCTATTACCGGTTTAGGGCAATAGGCTATTTTGTCAAATACAAGATTACGGCCTACTGTTGCCAAAGCTGCACCGCCTTCAGCACCCAGGGCCAGAAATTCGCTGATATCTGCACCAGCAACAAAAGCTTTCTCGCCAGCACCAGTGATTATTGCCGATTTTATGTCCTCGTTATTATAAACCTCATCCATTGCCTTGCCCAAATCCTGAATCACATCTTTGTTGAGTGCGTTCATTTTGTCTGGGCGATTGATGGTAATTAATAGTGTGCCGTTTTCTAAACTAGTTATTATGGTACTGTACATATAATGGTCGATGTTTTTTAGTGTTCAATATAAAATAAATACACAACACGTGCTCAGAAGTTACAACAATTCTTTTCTGTGCTCACTTACCCAATTGTTAATATAAGAAACAATCTCAGCAGTAGGCGTGCCAGGTGGGAACAACTGGCCAATCCCAATAGCTTGAAGTGCTTTCATATCTTCATCGGGTATAATGCCGCCTCCAGTTATGAGCACGTTATTCATTCCTTTATCCTTCATTAACTGCATCACTCGGGGAAAAACCGTCATGTGTGCACCGCTCAGTATACTGATGCCCAATGCATCCACATCCTCTTGCAAGGCAGTATTTACTACCATTTCTGGTGTTTGTCTTAGTCCTGTATATATTACCTCCATTCCTGCATCTCGCAGGGTAGTGGCTATAATTTTGGCTCCTCGGTCATGACCGTCCAAACCTACCTTGGCTACAAGAATGCGAACTGGTCTCTTCCTTTCGTTGTTCATTTAAATCAGTTGATGCGGTAAAAATAAACATTAAATGCGTTTTTGTAAGTTATAGAGAAACTTTGCATATTACCTCAGGTGAAGATTTCTTTAAACGTTATGATGATCATTTAATCAAATCTTACGCCTACTGTTTTTTTTATATTAGAAAATTGCGCACATTCCGTTTTTTTATTGCTAAATGATTGTTGTGTAAATGGGCCAAAGAGAGAATACTTTCACTGCAAATACAATTGAATAACGGATCTACATGCATATTTCTATATCACACAACATCTTATGACATTACAAATTATTGTTTTGTAGTGTCGCATGGCGATTTTTTTGTTGAATTTACTTACTTTAATTTATTTTTTATTTTTGAAATTGTTTTTACCTTTGCGAAATTCACACAACTCACTATGTACAAATTCGGTATGAAAAATTTATTTCTACTACTTTCAGTAGTTTTTTTGTTTGCAGCTTCCACAGCCAAAGCAGTCACAGTAAGTGGTACAAACATTGTTTGTACAGGCTTAACTACAACATTCACCATAGACACTTTCGGGGGCACATGGAGCAGTGCCACCCCTGGTGTGGCTACTGTAGACCCTGCTACTGGCGTAATAACTGGCGTAAGTTCGGGAACATCAGTTATAAGTTATAACCTGCCTGGTATTTCATACACCAGAACAGTAACTGTACAATTGCAACCCGGAGCTATTTCTGGTCCTAGTCAGGTATGTGAAGGTTCAACTATAAATCTTACTAATGGTACAGTGGGTACGTGGGCTAGCTCTAACGTATCTGTAGCTACTGTCAATGGTTCAGGAGTGGTCACCGGTGTCGCTGTTGCAGGAGGAACTACAACCATAACTTTCAGGCCGACAGGTCTAACCTGTTTTACAACTCATGTCGTGACTGTTAACCCAAGACCTACTACAATAACTGGACTCGTAGATTTGTGTGTAACAGAATCTGTTACGTTAAGTTCAACTCCAGCGGGTGGTACTTGGACGAGTGCGTTACCATCTACTGCATCTATCGACCCAGTTTCCGGATTGCTAACAGCAGTAATTTATAACTCTGCAGGTTTGTCTGCCACTACTGTTACTTACACATTACCTACTGGTTGTTCACGACTAGGAGTAGTTCGTGTAAATCAAGTCCCTTCGGCAATAGCGGGCGGACCATTTACTTTGTGTTTTGGTGGTACAGCTACACTAACGTCTAGTACCGCTGGAAAAACATGGTCTAGTACTAACACTGGAGTAGCTACAATATCAACTGGTGGGGTAGTAAGTGCTGTTGCTGCTGGTACCTCCACTATTAGTTATACAAACGAATTTGGTTGTGCTGCTGTTGCTGTTGTGACTGTAAATGCTGTATTTACTCCCAACACTGGAACAGCTACGGTGTGTCAGGGGTTAACATCTACACTGTCAAACGCCACTGCTGGTGGTACATGGTCTAGTAGTACTCCAGCCGTTGGTACTGTAAACAGCACTACAGGTGTGGTAAGAGGTATTGCTGTAGGAACTACCTCAATTACTTATAGAATATCTACTTCTGGTTGTGTTAGTACCACGGTAGTAACTGTTATAGCTACTCCAGGTGCTATTACCGGCACTGCAGTGGCTTGTGTGAATGCTAATTCCACTTTAACACATGCCGATGCTGGTGGCACATGGAGTAGTAGCAACACTAGTGTAGGTACCGTCAATGCTACTACCGGACAGGTCACTGGTATTGCTGCAGGAAATACGACTATAACATACACTTTATTTTCTGGATGTTTTGTTACCAGAATATTTACGGTCAATGCTCTTCCATCCGTTAATAGTATTACTGGTAGTGCATTGGTCTGCATCGGTTCAACAACCAACTTAACTAACTCCACGATAAATGGAGTATGGAGTAGCTCCGCAACAGGAGTGGCTACAGTTGGTACTACTGGTGTAGTGACCGGCGTAAGTGGCGGTAATTCCACAATAAGTTACACTGTGACAAACGTGAATGGATGCGTAAACAGAGCAACCAGAGAGGTTACGGTAAATGCATTACCTGTGGTGAATGCAATTACTGGAACTACGAATTTTTGTCAAGGTACAACAAGTTTGCTTAGTAGTACCACCCCTAACGGGGTATGGAGTAGCTCTGCAGTTGGCGTAGCTACTGTTGGTACTTCTGGATTGGTATCTGGAGTAGGTGCTGGTACTTCTAATATATCATACACCGTTACCGACGCCAATGGCTGTATAGGTAGAGTAACTACTACTGTAACTGTAAATGCTTTTCCCACAGTACCAGCAATAACCGGCACAAGAACTTTGTGTTCAAACACTACTACTACTCTGGCCAATACTACAAGTGGTGGTACATGGTCGAGCAGTGATGTAGCTATCGCTACTGTAGGGACTGGTGGTTTGGTAACTGGTGTCAGCAACGGTACATCTACTATTTCTTATGTTGTTTCAAATATCGCAGGTTGTACCACTACGGTTACTGCGGTGGTTACTGTAAATGTAGTTCCGTCAGTAGACGTTATCACAGGAACGCTTAGTGCTTGTGTGGGAGCGACAACCACATTGGCCAATACTACAGGTAGTGGTGTATGGAGCAGTAGTAACGCAGCGGTGGGTACAGTAAACTCCACAACAGGTGTAGTAACTGGTATCGGTGCTGGCACTACTAATATTTCCTATTCAGTTACAAATGGTTTTGGATGTATAGGCAGGTCTACTGGTGAGGTGACAGTAAATCCTTTGCCAGTAGTAGCAAGTATAACTGGTACAAGAACAGTGTGTGTCAATAGTACAACCACTTTGGCAAATGCTACAGCTAGTGGAGTGTGGACAAGTTCAGCACCCGCAATAGCTACGATAGATGCTGGTGGCTTAGTTACCGGTATTTTGGCAGGTAATTCAACTATCAGCTATACAGTGACCAGTGCTTTTGGATGTATAGGTAGGTCTACGGCAATTGTTACCGTAAATCCTTTACCTACAGTTGCCGCAATAACTGGTACTGCTTCATTATGCGCTAACGGTACAACCAATTTGGCCAATGCAACAGCAGGTGGTGTATGGGCTAGCAGTGCTGCTGGAATAGCCAGTGTCGGTACCTCGGGTGTAGTAACAGGGGTGAGTGCAGGTAATGCAACAATTTCTTATACTGTAACCAACGGATTTAGCTGTAGCACTACAGTAACTACCAACGTTACAGTAAACCCTGTACCGGTAGTAGCTGCAATAACTGGTACACTATCTGTATGTGATGATGCAACCACCACCTTAAGTAACGTAACTGCGGGTGGTGTGTGGAGCAGCTCGGCAACAGGAATAGCTACAGTAGGTACATCGGGCATTGTAACTGGTGTAAGTGCAGGTAATGCAACTATTACATACAGAGTTACCAATGGTTTTGGCTGTATTACTGATGCCCTAGCTGCGGTTACGGTAAATCCTTTGCCAGTTGTGTCGGCTATTACTGGCACTGCTACAGTTTGTCAATTCCTAACAACAACATTGAGCAGTGCTACGTCAGGTGGTGTATGGACCAGCGGTGCTACGGGCGTAGCTACCGTGGGCACATCGGGCATAGTAACCGGAGTAACAGCAGGTAATGCCGTAATTTCTTACACCGTTACTAATGGTTTTTCTTGCAGTACTACAGTGACTACCAATGTTACGGTAAATCCAGGTCCAGTAGTAGCGGCGACATCAGGTACACTATCAGTGTGTGAAGCTGCAACAACGACACTGAGCAATGCTACTGCAGATGGTACATGGAGCAGTTCAGCAACAGGTATTGCCACCGTAGGTACATCAGGCATAGTAACAGGTGTAAGCGCAGGCAATGCAACTATATCATATATTGTTACCAGTATGACTGGATGTATAGGTCTATCGATTGTTGTAGTTACTGTGAATCCGTTACCAATAGTAGCTGCAATAACAGGTACATTAAGCACCTGCGTTAATAGTACAACTACGCTATCAAACACTACCGGAGGCGGTGTTTGGAGTAGCTCCTCAACTGCCAATGCCACCATTAGTGTGGCTGGAGTAGTCACTGGTGTATTAGCTGGTAATACAACTATAAGCTATACAGTTACCGATGGTCTAGGCTGTATAGGCAGGTCTACTGCTGTTGTAACGGTGAATTCGCTGCCAACAGTTGCCGCAATTACTGGTACAGCTACATTGTGCGCTAATACTACTACCAATTTAGCTAACGCTACAGCGGCTGGTGTATGGGCAAGCAGTGCTACGGGTGTTGCTACGGTAGGCACGTCAGGCATAGTGTCAGGTGTAAGTGCAGGAAATGCAGTAATATCATATACAGTAACCAACGGATTTGGATGTAGTGCTACGGTGACTACAAATGTTACAGTGAACCCTGTACCTGTAGTAGCCGCAATAACTGGTTCACTATCAGTTTGTGATGATGCTACCACAACATTGAGCAATGCAACTGCAAGTGGGGTGTGGAGTAGCTCAGCTACGGGCGTAGCTACGGTTGGTACATCGGGAATAGTAACTGGAGTGAGTGCAGGTAATGCAACTATTACTTATAGTGTTACCAATGGTTTTGGTTGTATCAACAACGCTTTGGCTGCACTAACAGTAAATCCTTTACCTGTGGTTGCTGCCATTACTGGTACCCCAACAGTATGTCAAGGATTGACAACATCTCTTTCTTCAGCCACTAGCGGTGGTGTTTGGTCAAGTTCGGCAACAGGTATTGCCTCTGTAGGCACATCAGGCATAGTATCGGGTGTAAGTGCAGGAAACGCCACTATATCATATACTGTAACCAATGGTTTTTCTTGTAGTACAACTGTAACTACAGCAATTACAGTTAATCCATTACCTACAGTTGCAGCTATTACTGGTACCGCATCTGTATGCATCGGATTGACAACAACATTGTCGAATGCCACGGCAAGTGGTGTGTGGACGAGCAGTGTGGTAGGTGTAGCTACAGTGGGAACCAGTGGCGTAGTTTCTGGTATATCTGCAGGAAATAGTACGATTTCATACACTGTCACAAATGGATTTGGTTGTGTAGCAAGTGCTACGAGAATAGTAACTGTAAATACTAATCCGATATTGTCTTCAGTTTCTGGCTTTTTCAGAGTTTGTGACAATGCAACTGTTACGCTTAACTCTACAATATCAGGTGGTACATGGGTGAGTAGTAGTACTGCCAATGCTACGATAGGATCTGCATCAGGTATAGTTTCGGGTGTAAGTGCAGGTAATACTAATATTACTTACACTGTTACTGCAACAGGTTGTGCATCGTCGATAGTACTTACGGTAAATCCTACACCTATAGTAACAGGTATACAGTATTTGTGCATAGGTAACCCTTCATTACTTACAGCATCTCCTACAGGAGGCGCATGGTCAAGTAGCAATACTGGCGTAGCAACGGTCAACTCTTCTGGGTTAGTAACAAGCGTATCCGTCGGCACAAGTAACATCACATACACAGGAGCTGGTTGTTTTACAGTATCGCAAGTAACTGTAAATGCAGCTATGCCAGCGATACTAGGTAACCAGAGTATCTGTGAAACTAATACAACATTGCTTACAAATGCAGTTGCGGGCGGTACATGGTCGAGTAGCAATGTTACAATAGCTACGGTAGGGTCATCAACAGGTTTAGTAACTGGCATTAACACTGGAGTTGCTACAATATCTTACACCCTTAATGCTGGATGTTTTGCTACAATAGCTGTAACAGTAATGACACTTCCTGTAGCCACAACAGGACCATCGTCTGTATGTGTAGGGCTTACAGCCCAACTGATTAATACCACTGGTACCTGGACAAGTAGTGCTCCTGGCATAGCAGTGGTGTCAGGCTCCGGTTTGGTAAGTGGTATCAGTGTGGGTAATGCAACCATAACTTTTTATCCTACTGGTTCTATTTGTTACGTAACGAGATCTATTACTGTAACTTCCCTTCCAACTGCAATTGCTGGTTTGGCTCCACTTTGTCCTGGACAAACCGCCGCTCTTACCTCATCACCCTCAGGTGGTACATGGTCTGTTCAGAATCCAGAAGTTGTTAGTGTAAATCCATCCACTGGGCTTTTGACTGCTGTAATGGTGCACCATACTAATATATTGGCTACTGTTGTTTATTATACTTTGCCTTCTGGATGTGCTGCTGTTAGAGTAGTAACGGTCAATCCTCAACCAGCTCCTTTATTTGGTACGTCTTTATTTATGTGTTCCGGGGAGTCTAATATACTAACTACTGGGTCTAGTGGAGGTACTTGGAGTAGTACCAATACGTCTGTAGCTACTGTAAATAGTAGTGGTAATGTCACTTCAGTGAGTGCAGGTACATCTACAATTAGTTATACAAATAGCCAAGGTTGCGCTAGCAGAGTAGTTGTTACCGTTAACTCTGCAGTTTCTACAATTGCTGGTCAAACAGTTATTTGTACTGGGCAAACGTCTTCGCTAACAAACACAGTAGCTGGTGGCACATGGAGTACGAGTAACAATACCGTAGCATCAATTAATCCAATTACAGGGTTAGTTAGCGGAGTGACTGGTGGGACTGCAACAATATCTTATATTATCGGTTCTGGCTGTCTGTCGACAGTACAAGTAACCGTGAACAGTAATACCGCATCTATAGTTGGCAGTTCTGTCTTGTGTGTAGGATCTACTACTGTTCTTACATATCCTGTAAGTGGTGGTACTTGGAGTATTGACAATCCGTCTGTAGCTACTATCAATTCTACAAGTGGATTGGTGACTGGTGTAGCGACAGGTGCTGCTACAGTTTCATACACATTAAGTTCGGGATGTTACCAAACGGCAATCATAAACGTATTTGCATCGCCATCTCCTATTTCGGGCACACCAATCCTTTGCGCAGGTACTACAATGCCGTTAACAGCTGCTGGTGGCACATGGTCTAGTAGCAATACAAGTGTGGCTACAATTTCTGAATCAGGTATACTAAACGGCATAAGCGGTGGTAACGCTACTATATCTTACACCTATTACCCTAGTGGATGTTATACAACGATACAAGCTACAGTAAACGAACGTCCAACTGCGATAGTATCAACAGGTATATGTTCAGGTACTACAAATACGTTTACTTCAACACCCACAGGTGGTACATGGAGTAGCAGTAACACCACTACCTTAAGTATCAACACTGCAACAGGTGAAGCAACTGCATTTAACACCAGTACTTCGTCACCGGCTATTGTGACGGTGACTTATACTGGTACCAACACTTGTACTATATCAGCACTAGTAACTATAAATCCTGTTCCTTCAGCGTTTGCCGGTGGCGCAACTAATTTATGTAGTGGTGGTGGTACTACTTATGTGTCAAGCCCTTCCGGAGGAATATGGAGTAGCGATAACTCAAGCGTTGCTACTGCAGCTACAGGTGGGGTAGTTACTGCTGTAGGAGCAGGCGTTGCAACAATTAGTTACACCAACTTATATGGCTGCTCAAGGTCAACAGCACTTACAGTAAGTGGTGTTGTTGCAGATAACACCGGCAATGCATCGGTTTGTACTGGTCAAACAACTACACTCTCTAATGCAATATCAGGAGGCACATGGAGTAGCAGTAATAATACTGTTGCGTCCGTTAATTTTTTTACTGGGGTCGTTTCGGGTGTAACCGCTGGTACGGTTAACATTACTTACAGATTGTCTTCCACATGTTTTGCCGTCACAGTTGTAACTGTAAATAGTTCATCCCCTAATATATTGGGAACAGCATCGGCATGTGTGGGAAGTACTACAACATTGACATATGCAACCACAGGGGGTACATGGAGCAGCTCTAATGCCGCAATCGCTACGATTGATGCAGCTGGAGTTGTTACTGGTATCGCAACCGGTGTTGCTACTATTTCTTACTTCATCACTCCTACGTGTTTCAAAACAAGAAGCGTGACTATATATGCTCCACCAACTGCCACAACTGGTATGTCGGAAGTGTGCGTTGCTTCTTCTATCACCTTATCTAATAGTGGTGGAACTTGGAGTAGCTCTAATACGTCATTGGCAACAGTTAATTCCTCTGGCGTTGTGACTGGAGTTAATAGTGGTGTTGTAAATATCAACTACCGCAATTCAACATCAGGTTGTATGGTTTCGAAAGAAGTTACTGTAAACACATTACCAGCGGTTATTGTTAGTTCGCCATTGTGTCCTGGAGGAAGCATTACATTATCTACAACACCAACTGGAGGTACTTGGAATAGTGCCAACCCATCGGTAGCTACTATTAATCTTTCAACTGGCGAGGTGTTAGCGGTAGCTACGCCTTCATCTGCTTCTTTAGCTACAATAACTTATACGTCGCCGTCAGGTTGCAGAAGAACTCACTTAGTAACGGTTAACCCTTTACCATCAGCAATATTTGGCAATCTTCGTGTGTGTGTGGGCGGTACTTCCGTACTTAACTCTGGTACGACCGTTGGTGTTTGGAGTAGTTCTAACCCTACCGTAGCTTCAATATCTACTACTAGAGTAGTAACAGGTAATAGTTCAGGTATTGCTGTAATAAGTTATACAAATCTTTTAGGTTGCTCTCGCACTGCTTTGGTAACCGTCAATCCTGTTCCTGAGTCTATAAGTGGCGCGTTGTCGGTATGCGTAGGTAGTACCACCTCTTTATCTAACTCTACAACTGGTGGAACTTGGACTAGTAGCCTTGCTTCAAGAGCTAGTGTAGGCTTAACGACTGGTGTCGTTAATGGTATAAGTGCCGGTACAGTTAATATTACCTATAATTTAGGCGGACCAATATCTGCTAGTTGTTTAAGTGTTAGCCAAGTCACAGTTAATGCTACGCCTGCTTCTATTACTGGTGTTGCTAATGTTTGTCCTGGTGCTACAACCTCACTTTCACATGCGGTTTCCGGTGGTGTATGGAGCAGTTCTAACACATCTATTGCAACAGTCAGTGACAGTACAGGTGTTGTAACAGGTGTAAATACAGGTACTACTATTATAACTTACACATTGCCTAATGGGTGCTTCAAAACCGTATCATTTACTGTAAAGGCTGCTCCTGTAGATATTACAGGATTGTCTGCAGTATGTGTTGGATCTAGTATTACACAGTTCTGCTTCAGCGGTGCCGGTACTTGGTCAAGTAGCAATATTGCAGTAGCAAGCATAGGTGTAACTTCTGGTTTGCTAACTGGTATAACCGAGGGTAGCGCTACAATTACATATAGAGTTTTGAGCACTTCTTGCTTCACAACTAGACCTGTAACAATAGGTGCTACTGATGCTGGCACGATTTCCGGCCCAGTAGCAATGGCTACAGGTAGTACCGCAACTATGTCTAAAACAGTAGTAGGTGGTGTTTGGTCTTCATCGCCAGCTACAGTAGCTACAATAGGTAGCACATCTGGTGTCGTTACTGCGTTATCGGTTGGTTCTGCGGTCATTACATATGTAGTGACAAGCAGTTGTAGTTCAGATACTGAGTATCATTATCTTGACGTACTAACACCTGCTGGTTCATTAGATTTTGATGGTGAAAATGATGTAGTATTGATTGGTTCTCCTATTAGCACTGGTTCTTCATATACTAAGGAAGCTTGGGTGTACTCCAATAACATTCTTGGCAAAAACAACATCATCTCTTCATTAAACTCAAAACTTTGGTTAGACAGAGGTATTATAAAGGCTGGTAACAATGGTGTAGAGGATGCTGTGAGTGACGATACAGAAATTGTGCCAGGTACTTGGGTACACGTTGCGGTTACATACGATGCTGCTGCTACCACGATGAAGCTCTATAAGAACGGCCTATTAGTGGCTACTAACACCTCGGCACCTGCCTACACTTCCGAGCCTTCTTTCCTTGCTACTTACAAAGATGGCTTGGATTTATTGAGAGGTTCTTTGGATGAGGTTCGCATATGGAATAGAGCTTTGTGTCAAAGTGAAATTCAACACAATATGAATTGTCAGTTAGCTCTTCCACAAACTGGTCTGCGTGCTTATTATAGATTTAATCAAGGTATACTAGCAGGAGACAATACTGGCTTAACTGCACTAACGGATGCAAGTGGCAACGGATTTGTCGGTACATTATTAAATTTTGCGCTTACAGGCACTACTTCTAATTGGGTTGCAGGTGCAGTATCGGGCATGTGCGCTCCTTTGTCTTCTACCATATCTATATTGTATACCGGCACAGACTCTGTTGCAACTGTTGCTGTTGGTAGTTCATTAACATTGACTCCTACAGTATCTGGTGGTACTTGGACGTCAAGTAATAGTAGTATTGCGTCTATAGGCGCTGCGGGCGCTATTTTCGGAGTAAACGTCGGTACAGCTATTATTACATACTCAGTATCTACTCCATGCATATCTGGTATGGCTACCAGAGTTGTGAATGTGATAGGTGGTGTATCTAGACCTACTGACGTTCAAACGCTCTCTTCTACAAATGACCCATCGTTTGTGCTTTATCCTAATCCTACCGATGGTAGCGTCTACTTTGTATCAGATGTGCCTGGCTTAGTAACTGTATATAGCCTAGATGGTAAACAAGTTGCCAGTTACGAAGTACTGAGCGGCAGTACATCTGTTACCTTGCCTACTAGTATAGCGCGTGGTGTGTATACTTGCCGCTTCGTATCTGAGGCTGGAAATTCTAAAATAGTAAGACTGATATACAAGTAGTATTCTGACAATAAATTGTAATAACTCAACGCCGGATTGTTAAAACAGTCCGGCGTTGATGTGTATATATGTTTGTTTATTCTTTAGTTTGTAAATCACAGAACGAACGGCCAAGTGTTGCACTGCAAATAAAATTGGGAGATATCCAGACATTAAAAAGCCCCCGATGTTGTCAGGGGCTTTATCTCTACTATCATGTATGTTGTAGCTACTATTTGAACTGTGGAATCAATTCCTGCGCTAATTTCACCATTTTGGCAATACCATCTTCAGGAAGATTCCCTTTCTTGAATTCTTTAAGCACATCAGAGTGTTTCAGCTCCATCTGTTGCAAGAACAGTTCTTCAAAAGCTTTCACATTCTTCACAGCTACTTCGCGTATCAGGTTGTTAGTACCCAGATATATCATAGCTACTTGCTTTTCTACTGAGTATGGGTTGAACTGTAACTGCTTCAGAATTTCCACGTTACGGCTACCTTTGTCAATAATGTTTTTTGTAGCAGCATCTAGGTCACCACCAAATTTAGAGAAGGCTTCCATCTCACGGTAAAGTGCCT
This sequence comes from Flavipsychrobacter stenotrophus, assembly GCA_945902755.1. Classification (GTDB taxonomy): domain Bacteria; phylum Bacteroidota; class Bacteroidia; order Chitinophagales; family Chitinophagaceae; genus Nemorincola; species Nemorincola stenotropha_A. Next base: position 3,583 of record CAMDNC010000051.1, on the reverse strand, counting down.
GATCCAGTTTAAGAGTACCAGCTACTTTTTTCATTGATTTGATCTGTGCGTTACCACCTACGCGGCTTACAGAGATACCAACGTTGATAGCAGGACGGATACCAGCATTAAACAGGTTCGACTCCAAGAATATCTGACCATCGGTGATAGAGATAACATTCGTAGGGATGTATGCTGATACGTCACCAGCCTGAGTTTCGATGATAGGTAATGCAGTAAGCGAACCACCACCTTTTACCATGTGCTTGATGCTTTCTGGAAGGTCGTTCATTTGTTTCGCTACTTCGTTATTGTTGATAACTTTAGCAGCACGCTCCAACAAACGGCTATGCAGATAGAATACATCACCAGGGTATGCCTCACGACCCGGAGGACGACGTAACAGCAGAGAAACCTCGCGGTATGCTACCGCTTGCTTTGAAAGGTCATCATAGATAACCAATGCTGGACGACCAGTATCGCGGAAGAACTCACCTATTGCTGCACCAGCAAATGGAGCGTAAAACTGTAGCGGAGCCGGGTCTGATGCTGATGCAGATACTATAGTCGTATATGCCATAGCGCCAGAATCTTCCAATGTTTTCATTACACCAGCTACGGTAGATGCTTTCTGACCTATAGCTACATATATACAATATACAGGCTTGCCAGCAGTAAAAAACTCTTTTTGGTTGATGATAGTGTCGATACAGATAGCTGTTTTACCAGTCTGACGGTCACCAATAACCAACTCACGCTGACCACGACCGATAGGAATCATCGCATCTATCGCTTTGATACCTGTTTGTAGTGGTTCTTTTACTGGCTCACGAAAGATAACACCCGGCGCTTTACGCTCCAGAGGCATCTCATACAATTCGCCTTTTATAGGACCTTTACCATCTATTGGCTCGCCTAATGTATTAACTACACGGCCCACAGTACCTTCACCTACTTTTATAGAGGCAATTTTGTTGGTACGGCGCACTTTGTCGCCTTCACGTATGCCAGCAGAATCACCCATAAGTACTACACCCACATTGTCCTCTTCGAGGTTGAGGGCTATAGCCTTAACGCCGTTGGTAAACTCTACAAGCTCACCCTGACGTACCCCGGTAAGACCATATACACGGGCTATACCATCGCCTATTTGTAATACGGTACCTACTTCTTCGAGGCTGGCACCACCGTCTACTTGGGCCAGTTGCTGGCGCAAAATCGCCGATATCTCATCCGGTTTAATACTAACCATATACTTATTTATTCAAGAGTTAAAATTCAATAATCTTTATACTGTTGCTGTTGTAACCATACTTCAGCACTATATTAATACAATTTTGCAACGTATGACTGATCTATGATTGTAGAACGAACATCGTTGAGGTATTTTTTTACACTACCGTCAAACAGTTGGTCTTCTACCTCTAGTACAAAACCACCTATCAGACTTTCGTCTACAGTTGTTTCTAGGTTCATAGAGTCATTAGGCATAAAAGTGGCCACTTTTGCAGTGATACTATTTTTAACTGCGTCAGATACTGGAGCAGCAGTCGTAAGTTTTACTGTACGAATATGCTTCAGCAGATTGTACTGCGTGATAAATGCTTTTGCTATTTCGGGTAGGTTTTGCTCCCTACCTTTATTTACCAATAGTGTTATGAATCCTTTGGTAATAACACTCAACTCCTGACTAGCAAGTACTGCAAATATAACATCCAGTTTTTTGTCGCCTTTTATTACAGGACTCTGTAACATCATCTCAAATTCCGGACTGATGGTACATACATGGCTCATGTTACGCATATCTGTTAGCGTGGCTTCAAGGCTGTTCTGTTCTATTGCTAGGTCTAAGATAGACTTCGCATATCTTGTCGCAAGACGGGGATTTCGCATAACTTATTAATCAGTTTACCTCAGTATGTTCACTCACATTTAGTGAGGTTATGTTTATTGTTTCAGTTACTACTGTGGCCATGGACCATAGGGTAGTATTAGTTGAGTCTGATGTCTTCAGACAGCATTTGCATGTACGCTTCTTGACCTTCAGCTTCGCTCAGTTGCTTGCGCAGTATTTTTCCTGCTACGGCTACTGCCATGCTACCTATTTCGTTTTTCACCTCGGTAAGAGCAGCCATTTTTTGCTGTTGTATCTGCTGTTGAGCATCTATCATTATTTTGTTAGCTTCAGCTTTAGCTTGTTCTTTAGCTTCATTAACAATACGGTCTTTCATTTCTTTAGCCTCTTTCAGCATCAGTGTGCGCTCTTCACGAGCCTGTGCCATCAGTTTTTCATTCTCACTTTTCAGTTGGGTCATTTCTCCTTTTACACGCTCAGCAGTAGCTATTGAGTCTGCTATACTTTTTTCACGATCGCCAAGTGAGCTCAGTATTGGCCCCCAAGCAAACTTGCGAAGTATAAAAAACAATACCAAAAACGCAATCAGCGTCCAGAAAAATAGACCGAGTTCCGGGGTCAGCAAATCCATTGTTAATGATTTACCCCCTGCCCTATAGTTGGGTGCAGGAGAAAGTTATATAAATTGATACTACTTATTTTTAATTGCTACTGCCACATTGTGTTGCTCAGTAACCTAAGCTTCTTTTTTAAAATAACTGCATCTTCGGCCCTATGCGTCAGATGCAGTTAAGATTCGTGATGACTACTTTACGAAGATAGCGAGGATACCTGCGATTACCGCAAATAGCGCAACACCCTCTACGAAGGCAGCAGTCAAAATCATGTTAGCGCGGATGTCACCTGATGCTTCTGGTTGACGAGCGATAGACTCTACCGCACCTCTACCTATCTGACCGATACCAACTCCTGCTCCGAGGGCTGCAATACCTGCTCCGATAGCGCCACCTGCTTTAGCCATTTCTCCGGCTTCCAACATAATTGTGTTCAATAATACTGACATGTTATTGTGGTTTTTGATTAAAAAAAAACGACCTTTTATAGTGCTCCCTTCCGGGAATTTGTTTGTATTATAATGTCCTCCCTCTCGGCTTAGTGTGCAGCAGCCTCACTATGACCATGTCCTTCTTCATGACCATGACCCTCTTCTATAGCCTGACCGATAAATACTGCGGTTAGATTAGTGAAGATAAAGGCCTGAATAGCAGCAACTAATAATTCTAACGTGAACATGAACACAGAAAACGCAAGCGATACAGGTATAAATCCTATCCCAGCAAACTTGCTTAGTGCTCCAAAAATAAATATCATAGATACCACACACAATATTACTATGTGGCCTGCTAGCATATTCGCAAACAGACGTATAGTAAGTGCCACTGGCTTTATAAACAATGATATAACCTCAATAGGTACCAACAAAAACTTGATGCCAAGTGGTACTCCTGGAGGATTGAACAAGTGACCCCAAAAATGTTTGTTGGCACGTACCAGCAACACTATAAAGGATATTAATGACAAACAAAGCGTAACAGCTATATTGCCTGTAAAGTTGGCACCACCTGGCAAAAGGCCCAAAAGATTGTTTACCCAAATGAAGAAGAATACGGTAAGCAACATAGGCATATACTTCATAAACTTGCCACCAAGGTTTGGCTTGGCTACTTCGTCTCTTATAAAGATAATTGC
>CAMDNC010000050.1 GCA_945902755.1 Flavipsychrobacter stenotrophus | reverse complement strand
GTAACAGGCTTTATTCATCGATACAACCCAAGAACTGAAAATACAGTTGCCTGTGTTACCCGCTGGAAGATTAGCCACCTTGCCAGCGAAATGAATGGTATGCCGGGTGTGGGATTTCCTAAATGGAATGTTGCGCTGCTGAAAGTAAGTAATGGCAGACAAGGCTATTGGCAGATTGAGTGGTCGGCAGGAGGCTTTAAACAGATTACCTCACAGGCGTTCTCTTTTTCTGAAATGCTGCAACGCAAAGCTGGATAATATGAAGCGACGATTTATAGCTATATGGTTTCAGCATTTGACAACAGACCGCATGGTGCGTATACAGCCAGAATTGAAAGATATTCCTTTTGTATTGTCTTCACCAGAAAGGGGAAGAATGGTGATAAAAGCGGCCAATAAAGCAGCACTAGAAAAAGGAATTTATATGAATATGGTTGTTGCTGATTGCAGGGCTATTCACCCTAATTTACAGGTCTATAATTACCAGCCAGGACAAGCTGAAAAGCTATTGAGTGCGTTTGCTGAATGGTGCCTGCGTTATACTCCTGTGGTAGCTATAGACCTGCCAGATGGTTTAATAATGGATATAAGCGGATGTGCACATTTGTGGGGTGGGGAACGACCCTACCTGAAGGAGCTATTAACTAAGCTAAGAGGTTATGGATATAATGTACGAGCGGCTATTGCAGATACTATAGGTGCTGCATGGGCAGTATCTCGTTTCGGCAAGGTTTCTCCAATTGTAGCTTCAGGTAAGCAAATGGAGGTACTTTTGCCATTACCCCCCGCTGCTTTACGGCTAGAGCAGTCAACATTAGAGCTGCTAGACAAACTGGGGTTGTACCAGATAAGCAGTATTATTGCTATGCCTCGCAAGGCGCTCCGCAGGCGATTCGGTCAAAGCTTGCTCTCAAGGCTAGATCAGGCATTGGGGCAAGAGTACGAAGTTATGCTGCCGATACAACCCGCAGAGCCATATCAGGAGCGGTTACCAAGCTTAGAACCCATAAGGACGGCTAAAGGTATTGAGATAGCCTTGAGCCAACTATTAGAAAAGCTATGCCTGCGGCTGACAAAAGAAGGTAAGGGTGTAAGGAAATGCATATTCAAATGTTTCCGAATAGACGGCAATGTGCAGCAGATAGAGATCGGCACCAACCAATCTTCACGTAATGTAAAACACTTGTTCAAGCTATTTGAACTGAAAATAGCAACTATAGCACCAGCACTTGGTATAGAGGTATTTACTATAGAAGCACCCATTGTAGAAGACACATCAGTAATACAAGATGCATTATGGGATTTTACAGAAGGTGATAACAGCACAGCAATTGCTGAATTGCTAGACAGAATAGCTGGGAAATTAGGTGTAGATACTATCCACCGCTATCTGCCCGATGAGCATTACTGGCCTGAGCGATCTATGAAGGTAGCTACATCACTTTCCGAAATATCTGAAACCAGCTGGCGAATGGACATACCACGCCCAATTCACCTGTTGCCGAATCCTGAAACAATTGATGTAACCGTTCCCATGCCCGATTATCCGCCTTTGCTTTTCAACTATAAAGGTGTTTTGCATCATGTAAAGAAAGCAGATGGTCCGGAGAGAATAGAGCAGGAGTGGTGGCTGCAGCAGGGACTATTCAGAGATTATTATTGCATAGAAGACGAAAACGGAGCAAGGTATTGGCTATTTAGGTTGGGAAGCTATGATAGCGGCGAGCCTAAATGGTTTATACATGGATATTTTGCATAAGAAATGGATATATGAGCTATACAGAATTACAGATAACAACCAATTTCAGTTTCTTAAGGGGTGGATCACATCCTGAAGAAATGGTAGAACAGGCTATTGCGCTGGGGTATAAGGAAATAGCTATCACAGACCGCAACACGCTAGCAGGCATTGTGCGTGCCTATTCAGCTGCAAAAGGAAAGGGTATTCGCATTATTCCAGCCTGTAGGCTAGACTTGCTAGACGGTGCAAGCCTGCTGGCATACCCTACAGACAAAGAAGCATATGCACGGCTTTCGGGATTGCTTACAGAGGGCAATATTCGGGCAGAGAAAGGCCAGTGTCATTTATACAAAGCAGATGTTTTCAGATTTGCAAAAGGTATAAAGTTCATTTTTATACCTCCTACTTCTTTGAACGCATCCTTTGAGTTTGCAGATGAATTTCTTGCTGAACTTTTGGAATACAAATTAGCACTGGGCAATGACCTTTATCTAGGTGCTGTTCGCTCTTATAGGGCCAATGACAGCAAGGTGCTTTACAGACTAGCAGAAATTTCAGAAAAGTTGAAAATACCATTGGTTGCTAACAATGACGTACATTACCACAACAGAGAGCGCAGAGAATTGCAGGATATACTTACCTGCATACGTGAGAAGTGTACCATCTACAATGCTGGTTTCCGGCTATACCAGAATGCTGAACGCTACCTGAAACCTATAAATGAAATGAAGCGCCTATTCAGGTTATACCCTGATGCCTTAGCGCGCACAGAGGAAATAGCTAATGCATGCCGGTTCTGTCTGAGTGAATTGAAATACGAATATCCCGAAGAAATTACTAGCGAAGGTCGTAGCCCGCACGACGAGCTTATACATCTGACATGGCAAGGAGCAAACGAACGATTTCCTGAAGGTATTCCTGAAAATATACAAACCACTATCAGGTATGAGCTCGAATTTATACAACGTAAAAATTATGCCGCCTATTTTTTGACCGTTTACGATTTCGTGAAGTTTGCTAGGAGCCGGGATATATTGTGTCAGGGGCGTGGGTCTGCAGCCAATTCTGTTGTATGTTATTGCCTCGGTATTACTTCTGTCAATCCTTCTAAATTCAAGTTGCTGTTTGCCCGTTTTATGTCTGATGCCCGTAATGAGCCGCCAGATATAGATGTTGACTTTGAGCATGAACGGAGAGAAGAGGTAATACAGTACATCTATCAGAAGTACGGTAGAGACCGTGCCGCTATAGTGGCAACAGTTACACAGCTTCACTATAAGGGCGCAGTACGTGATGTTGCAAAAGCAATGGGCCTGTCGGTAGATGCTATCAACCGTCTATCTAATTCTTCCTGGGAGTTTACTGCAGAATGGTTTGAGGGTAAAAAAGTAACCACTGATGGGTTTGACTCCAAAGACCCACACCTTACAAAGGTACTTCGGCTTACACAACAGTATATTAGTTTCCCAAGGCAACTGGGGCAACATACAGGCGGTTTCGTTATAACGCAGGGTAAGTTGTCTGACCTATGTCCTGTAATGAATGCACGTATGGAAAACCGTACTTGTATAGAATGGAATAAGGACGACATAGAAGCATTGGGGTTCCTTAAGGTAGATGTATTAGCACTTGGAATGCTTACTTGTATAAGAAAGGCATTTGATCTGGCAAAGCAGCATTATAGTATCGACCTTACATTGGCTAAAATAAACGAGAAAGATGATCCTGAGGTGTATGATATGATATGCCGGGCAGATACAATAGGTGTATTTCAAATAGAGAGCCGTGCTCAAATGTCTATGTTGCCAAGACTAAAACCAAGAACATTTTATGATCTGGTAATAGAAGTAGCTATTGTTAGACCAGGCCCCATACAGGGCGATATGGTGCATCCCTACCTCCGCCGCAGAGATGGCAAAGAGCCAATAGTTTATCCAAAGCCAGAATTGGAGGAGATATTGGGCAGAACAAAGGGTGTGCCTCTTTTTCAGGAGCAGGCTATGGAAATAGCTATAGTTGCCGCTGGATTTACCCCAGCAGAGGCCGATGGATTGCGTAGAAGCATGGCTACCTTTAAGGCGAAAGGCAAGGTAAGTGACTGGCATAAAAAGCTGGTAAGCGGCATGATGGCCAGAGGCTACGAAGAAGAGTTTGCGAATAGGGTATTCAAGCAACTGGAGGGCTTCGGCAGTTATGGTTTTCCCGAAAGCCATGCGGCAAGTTTTGCGTTGCTTGTATATGTGTCCTGCTGGGTCAAGTGCTACTATCCCGATGTGTTTGCGGCAGCCCTACTCAATAGTATGCCTATGGGTTTCTATCAGCCTGCACAGATTGTTATTGATGCACGGAAACATGGTGTGGAGATACTGCCAGTGGATATTAATTTTTCTTTCTGGGATAATACGCTTGACCATAGAACAGCTAAGTATTGCCCTATACGTTTAGGCTTCAGGCAGGTCAAAGGATTGAGTGAAGAGGATATTGCTATACTTGTAACAGCTCGTGCTAGCCAGTTTTTGAATATCACATCACTGAGAGATGCAGGTGTGTCAATATCAGTATTGGAAAAGTTGGCAGATGCTGATGCGTTCAGGTCTATTGGTCTTGACAGGCGACAGGCACTTTGGGAGGTATCTGCTCTTAGCGACAGACCTACAGGTATATTTACAGGACAATTATCAGAAAGTGCTACTGAGCAAGATATTCTACTTCCCCCAATGACATTGTCTGAGCATGTCGTACAGGACTATGGTTCAATGTCATTGTCGCTAAAAGCGCATCCGGTTAGTTTTATAAGAGATAAATTGTACCAATTGAGTATCCTGCCCACCAATGAACTTAATCTTTGGCCAGATGGAACACTTGTAAAGGTAGCAGGTTTGGTGCTTGTAAGGCAACGGCCAGGTACAGCAAGTGGCATATGCTTTATCACAATTGAGGATGAGAAAGGAACAGCCAACCTAGTTGTCTTTAAAAAGCTGTTTGATCAATATCGGAAAGATATACTCCAATCAAAACTGCTAATGGTAGAAGGTAAGCTACAAAAAGAAGGTGACGTGACGCACGTAGTAGTAAAGAGGTGTTTCAATTTGTCTGGATTGTTACAAAATCTTACTGCAACTGACCAACCCAATGCTGAATTATTGACTTTATCCCGAGCAGATGAAAAAGTGGATGAAAATTACGCTAATAAGGACAATAGGGTGAAAGCCATGATGGTGCAGGGCGATATTTTTCATGGAGGCAGGAATTTTCGATAATCTTAGAAAGTAATAGCTGCAAACAAAAATGCTGTAAAAGCAAAAAAGACATCCAATTGGATGTCTTCTGTAGTCTCTACAGGGGGAATATCGAACCAAATTTGGGATGATTTGGAAAAGATTTTTGCTATTGCTACCAAGTTGAATTTGTAAAAAAAGTAGCCACCAAAAATTAATTACCTATTAACCCAATTCTTTTCCAATTCCTTTTATGAGATTCCTTTGAATTAGCAATACTACATTGCATAATTGTTTGAGTGTACCCATCAATCAGCAATTATTTAATATAAAATTCTTTCTTCCATTGAAGTTGGGATCCAAAAAGGCAATTTTAATTCACTATTAAGGGTGTAAAATCCTTTTTCAAACGCACGATTATGTTGAAGAAAAAGGCACAAACCATTATCTGTATTTCCTCGCAATTCCTCATTATCAGCCCAACGAGCAATATGACTACCAACCAAAAGTTCATAGTCATTTATTATGCAACTTTACTGGCTAAACAATGCTTATTATGTGTAACCCATTTGCACTTATCCGCTGCATTTTCATTGTGCCTATATTATATGTATATAAAATAAATGTAACAGCCGTGTTTCTGAGAATGCCAATATGGGCATTGTTACGGAGCTACGGCGTATTAAGGGTTATCAATAACTCTTAATAAATAATTTCATCTCTTGGAATATAGTCAGGGTGCGGTACTTTCATTTGATTCACTTTTCCTTATCCGATAACCGGACCCATAGAGGTTTTCAATTTCAATGGACGGATCATCCTTCAGCAGTTTGCGGATACGGGTTATATACACATCCATGCTTTTTGCAGTGAAGTAATCGTCATTACCCCAAACTTGTTTTAGTATTTCGCTCCTGGTCACATAATTGCCGGGTTGCCGCATTAGCTTTGATAACACGTCAGCCTCTCTACGGCTTAGTTTTTTGGCCACGCCATTTACGGATAGTATACGCACTTTTGTGTTTAAGACGGTATTGCCTACCGATACCTGCTTTGGCTCTGCCGGTAGAATGGTAATGTTCCTGCGTTTGAGTATCACCAATATGCGGTAGAATAATTCCTTAAAGCTGAAAGGTTTCGTGACGTAATCGTCGGCTCCTGTTTCAAATCCGTTGATCCTATCGGCCTCGAGCATGCGTGCTGATAGAAAGATGAACGGGATGGAAGGATGTAAAGATTTCAGGCGTGTACCCAATTTGAAACCATCAATTTCTGGTAACATAATGTCAAGTATACACAAATCGAAGCCACCCTTCATTATGGCTTCAATTCCTTCCCTGCCTGTTTTGGCTAATGTTACATCTATGCCTTTGGCCTGAAGGTTCTCGACCAGCAGGTAACCCAGATTTACATCATCTTCGACAAGAAGGATACGAATTTTTTCCTGATTAGTTTTTTCCATCAGTCACATCTGTTATGGGTAGTGTAATTACAAATTTTGAACCTACTGCCTTTTTACTCCATACTTCTATGGTTCCACCATGCTTAGTTACAATGCCTTTTACATAGCTAAGACCCAGTCCAAACCCTTTGGTATTGTGGGTGTCGCCTTCATGGGCCCTGTAGAATTTATCGAAAATGTGTTTCTGGGTTTCATTGTCCATCCCTATTCCATTGTCGGCAATTGTTATCACCACTGTATTGGTCTTTTGCTCTACACTAATGTTTATGACGGGTGCTCCGTTCCTGTACTTAATGGCATTATCCAGTAAGTTTACAACGCAATTCAGGAGGTGGGTCTCGTCGGCAAAAATGACCGGGCTTGATGTGTAGCTGAATGTAATGTGCCCACCCAATGTTTCGCATTGCAGTGAGTAAGCGTTGACAACAGCGTTGAGCAGTTCGACAATATCAATCTCTTCTTTGTGCAGCAGCAGGCCACCCTCGTCCATGACTGCTATTTGCAGTGATCGTTCAATATTTTCCCGAAGCCGGGCAGATTCAACAGAAATAATGTTAATTACTTTCCTGGTATTCTCATCGAAGTTTTTGTTGGCGCCATCTAGTGTTTCAACCGCCAGTGAGATGTTGGCCATAGGGGTATTGAATTCGTGGGTGAGGTTGTGTATGAAATCAGATTTCATCTTTGATAGCTGGTCTTGTTTCAGGTACATACTCACAAAGGCGTAAAATGAAAACGTAAGTAAAAGTATTACCAACACAGAAAGGATCAGTAAATAGTTGATGCTAAACAACGGATTTGATGCCGGAAATACAATTGCCAGTTTATAGGGTGTCATAAACCGGTTGTCTGTAAACAATGCGATGTAGTGTGGAGATGACCGCAGCGCCATACTATCGTTTACACGCAAATGGCATGCGACTTTGTTTTTTTCAAGGTCGATAAGGCCGAAGCCAAATATTGTGTCGGCTTTTTCGTGTTCGAGGCTAGTCCGTATCAATGAGTCGATTACCGTCAGGCTGAAAATGGAATCGAAAGGTTGTTTGTTTCTGATGATCTCTTTTAAAGTACCTCCTTTCAGGTCTTCGTAGAATGCGTTCTTCCTGCTTAGAAAGCGGGATGAATCTTCGGCGGTAACATAGGCTTGTAGTTGTATGTCCATTGAAAATGGTAGTCCCAATTTCATAGAATTTAATACGCCAACTTTTTTATCGCGTGTTAATGCTTCGTCATAATAGATTACCACTGTGTCTTTCTTGCCATTCTTTTGTACATGCAGCATAAAGAAGCGTTCGCCAACGTCCACATATGTTTTGGCAAATGACTCGAAACAGATGTTGTTGTCCTTTAGTTGTTCCCGCACTTTGCTTAGTGCGGTGCTGACATGCAGGTGTTTTTCGCGTTTTTCGGCTTTTGCAGCGCCCAGCAACCACAATACCTGAATAACGATAAGCGAAACCAGCATGGTGCTGATTACGCCCATCAATAAGTATATCCACTTCTTTCGCATACACCAAATATCGAATAAATAGACTGCAAAATTCAGCAGACGGTTGCCAATTTAGAGTGTTTTAAGTATTGACGCCGTTGTTAAGCATGTTTTAAGTATCGCTTAAGTATTGTTAACCGGAAATCGCAAACCGCGCGAAACACAGGCTCGTCTTATATAGCAACTAAAAACAAAATTTTTTATGAAAAAGACAATTTTATTCTGGGCACTTGCTTTAGGGATCATTAATTTATTTGCGGTTTTGCCGAGAACAGTCGCACAGTCGATAAAATGGACATCAAGGGCAGATTTACCGCTGACGACTCCAAGTGTAATAGGGGGCAGAAGTGCCATGTGTTTTGCGATCAACGGAAAGATTTATGTGGGGGGGGGGTACATAGCGTCGCTCACCAACTCGCGTGAGTTTTATGAATATGACACCGCTACTAATGTATGGACGGCAAAGGCCGATCTGCCGGCGTCACTAAATCGTACTGCAGGTATTGCATTTGCTATTGGTGGCAAGGGCTATATTGGTCTGGGGTCTGAAAATTATCTTGACATCAGCGGAGGGGCTATACCGCTTGCCGACTTGTGGGAATACAACCCCACACTGGATACATGGGTAGGAAAAACGCCTTTTCCCGACACTGGCCGCGATGGCGCTGCGTGTTTTGTAGTAAATAACAAAGCATACATAGTAGGTGGTGATTTAGGCGCTTATGCTACTGCAGATGTGTGGGAGTACAACCCATCTGCTGATGCATGGACTGCAAAAGCGCAATACCCTGCTGGCGGTATAAGTGATCCTTTTGCCTTTGCACTGGGAACAGGCGCCAGTGCGCGGGGGTATGTGTCGTGCGGTAGAGTAGGATCGGCCGCAAGCAAAAAAACGTATGCTTATGACCCTGCCACGAATACATGGACTGCGAAAGCCGATTATCCCGGCTCACCAGTAAGGGGTGGCACTTCCTTCACCATGAACAACAAAGGCTATTGTGGCCTAGCAGGACTCAATTTTACGGTGTATTCCGACACGTTCTACGCATACGACGCCACAGCTGGCACATGGGGGCCGGCTATTACTACCTTTCCCGGAGCGGCGCGAGGCTATGGAGTAGCAGCATCGTTTGGCAACAAGGCTTATCTGGGTGCTGGGTGGACCTATGCGAGTGGGACAGGGGAGACTTTTTACCGCGACTGGTACCGTGTAATGGATACCGCAGCACCATCATCAATTTTACCAATAGTAAAGAAGGAACAAGGCTTGACGATATATCCCAACCCTGCAAAAGAAATCTTAAACATTGATGTAGCAGATATGGCAATAGTTACCGGGGAGGTTGCCCTTTTCAATCTTGTAGGCAGAGTTATGGTCGCCACAAATTGGACAAAGGGTGCCCCGGTAAGTATTGGACGCTTGCCAGCAGGGCAGTATGTGGTGCGGCTGGTAACAGAGCGGGAAATATTTTATAAACAGGTGACCGTAAAACAGTAGGAAAAAAGGTAAGCGGGTATATATGAAATGTGGTGAGGCTGTCTCCGATGCCAGTTGGCACAAACAATGGAGGCAGCCTCTTTTTTGTGACCGATTTAATGATTACGGGATTGCAAAGAGCCAATGTAATTGTTTGCCGGTAGGCTGTGAGAATTGGGTAGGTATCAAATAAATGAAGCAATTGTAAAAACAAAAAAGGCAGCCATTTCTGATTGCCTTTCTCCTTGCGGTGTAGCGAGGACAGGGATCGAACCTATGACCTTCGGGTTATGAGCCCGACGAGCTACCGCTGCTCTACCTCGCGCTATTGTGGTGCAAATGTAGCGTTTCTGATTTAAGCTGCAAAATTAATCTTGAAGAAACCTAAAATTAATGATGGTTATCGCTAAATCCGTCAGTATTTAAAGATTATAACACAAAACTAAGTTCTATTAACTGGTTTTTTCTCAACTTTACACTATGAGTAGGTTTTCAGATTCTATAATGCCAGCACACAGCAAGTTTATAAAACACCAGAAAATGTTTTTTGTGGCTACGGCGCCTCTTACTGCCGATGGTCATATCAATTTGTCACCCAAAGGACTAGATAGCTTTAAGGTACTGACCCCAAACAAAGTAGCCTATCTGGATGTGACGGGGAGTGGAAATGAAACATCTGCACATATACTAGAGAATGGACGAATTACTATAATGTTTTGCGCCTTTGATGGTCCACCCAACATTATGCGCCTTTATGGCACTGGTTATACAGTGTTACCTTCACACCCCGAATGGGAAGAGTTGTACAGCCAATTCAAACCACAATTAGCTATAAGACAGATAATTGTGGCAGATATACACAAAGTACAAACATCTTGCGGATACAGTGTTCCTTTATATGAATATGCAGGAGAACGTGACCATGCTGTAAAGTGGGCTACCAAAATAGGGGAGGAGGGTGTAGAAAAATACAAAGCTGAAAACAACAAAGAGAGCATGGATGGACTACCCACAGCCTTAGCTAAATTGTAATGAAATGCATTTATCTGCTACCAAACAGTAAACTACCTATCCGCACCATATTTCCACCTGCTTCGATTGCTGTTTTGTAATCGGAACTCATACCTATTGAGCAAGTTGAAAAATAAGGTTTGTTGAAAAAGGTTGTTTCTGACAGGTATTTGAAAAAATTATGTATCCGAACAAATTCACCCTTTATCTTCACTTGGTCATCTGAGTTAGATGCCATACCCATGAGTCCACATATTCTTATATTCTGCAGTGTTTCTATTTGAGCAGTGTAATATTCTAGCAGTGTTAGTACTTCTTTCTCATCCATCCCAAATTTTGTCTCTTCTTCTGCTACATGAAGTTGTAGTAGAATATCTATACTTCTTTGGCTTTTATGTGCATACTTGTTTATTTCCGCTAGCAACTTGAAGCTATCTACGGCATGAATCATTGTCACAAACGGAGCAATGTACTTAACCTTATTGGTCTGTAAATGCCCAATGTAATGCCAAATTATATCTTTAGGGAGTAGTGCTTGTTTTTCTACTAGTTCCTGAACATAGTTTTCACCAAAGTGACGTTGACCTAGGTCGTACAGTTCTTGTATGTCATTGGCTGGTTTTGTTTTAGAAACGGCTACAAGGGTAACCCCAGTAGCCGTCAATTCATTGTGTATAGTTTGCCAAGCTTGTTTGTTTACCATTTTGTCGGTATTTGTTAGTTAGCGTATTCACTCATAAATTTGATCCGCATCATCTTCAGGTGTTCAACGCTTACATCTCTGTCTTTAAATTCCTCATATGCACTATCCATGTCATCGTCATGACTGTTTCTGAAATAATCAAAAATGTCTTCTTGTTCGTATTCGTCCAGTTCGTTTTCCAGACAATAGTCCAAGTTCAGTCGAGTACCACTAGCTACGATGGTTTCCATTTCTACTAGCAAGTCGGGTAGCGTTAGACCTTTGTTCTTTGCAATGGTTTCAAGCGGAATTTTTTTATCAATGTTCTGAATGATAAAAACCTTCATTCCACTTTTGTTCACCACGCTTTTCATTACAAAGTCGTCTGGTTTCACAATGTCATTTTCTTCTACATATGCAGATATTAGTTCCACAAATTTGCTACCATACCTTATTGCTTTTCCTTTACTTACACCCTGGATTTTTTCCAACTCACCCAAAGTAGTAGGGTAGTTGGTCGCCATATCTTCCAGCGAATTTTCCAGGAATATCACAAATGGTGGTAAATTCTTTTCTCTGGCCACCTGTTTGCGCAGATCTTTCAACATCTCAAAAAGTACGGGGTCCGTAGTTGCTGGACCGCTACTACCACCACCTGCTTCTTCATCATCGCACGTTGCGTCTTCGTACTTGTGGTTGAGAGCCACCATGATAGAATAAGGTTTTTTATGAAATTTATGACCCTTTTCAGTTATTTTAAGCAAACCATACTCTTCTATATCTTTTCTAATCATGCCTTCCAGCATCATCTGACGAATGAGTGAATTCCAAAAATTGGCATCCATCTCCATTATAAGACCAGCACCAAAAGACTTGAGTTTATCGTGTCTAAATGTCTGTATTTGAGGGTTAGCCCTACCTAGTATCACATTAACTACATAATCTATCCCGAAGCGTTCATCAAGCTCAGAAATCGCATCAAGCGTAATCTTTATACTATCCTTTACTTCTAGTTTTTCTTTAGGGTTTTTACAATTATCGCAGTTACCACAATTTTCGTTTTTATATTCTTCTCCAAAATAATGTAGCAAGAGTCTGCGTCGGCACACACCACTCTCAACATAAGCAAGTGTTTCTGATATCAACTGAGCGCCCATTTCACGTTCGCTCAGTGGCTTATCGCGCATTAGGTGCTCTAGTTTTTGCACGTCCTTGTGCGAATAATATAACAAGCACTTACCTTCCATCCCATCTCTGCCACCTCTACCAGTTTCCTGATAATAGTTTTCCAACGATTTAGGAATGTTATAGTGTATCACAAAACGCACATCTGGCTTATCAATACCCATACCAAATGCGATTGTAGCTACTATTACATCTACCTTCTCCATCAAAAATTGATCTTGCCTTGTAGATCTTATCTGCGACTCTAACCCTGCATGATATGCTACTGCACTGATGCCATTTGCCTGTAGTGTTTGGGCTAGTTCTTCCGTTGTTTTACGATTAAGTGTGTATATAATGCCACTTTTACCTTTCATTGTGTTTATGAACTTCACAATGCTTTTCAACGTTTGTTCCTTAGTTATCTTGGGGACAATTTCATAATAAAGGTTAGGTCTGTTGAAAGAATCAATAAATATATTCGCGTTCCTCAGGTTTAAGTTTTTAACAATATCATCCTGAACTTTTGGAGTGGCAGTTGCGGTAAGTGCTATAATAGGTAATTCAGGGTTAATCATATCTATCATATCGCGCAGTTTACGATATTCTGGTCTGAAATCATGACCCCATTCAGATATACAATGCGCTTCATCTACAGCTATAAATGAAATTTGAAGATCAGCAAAAAATGAAATATTTTCTTGTTTTGTAAGGGTCTCAGGTGCAACATACAGCATTTTTGTACGGCCCTCTGTCAGGTCTGCTTTTACTTTCTTTTGCTGGGCTTTGCTTAGTGTCGAGTTCAGAAAGTGTGCTATGTTATCTCTAGAACTATACCCCCTTATTAGATCTACTTGGTTTTTCATAAGGGCAATCAAAGGCGAAACTACAATAGCTACTCCGTCACTCAATAAGGCTGGCAACTGATAACACAATGATTTCCCACCACCTGTAGGCATTATAACAAATGTGTCCCTGCCAGATAAAATGCTTGATATAATTTCTTCTTGTTCACCCTTAAAGGTATCAAAACCAAAATATTGTTGTAATTCCTCTTTTAAATTATATTGTTTCTTGCTAACAGCGTTCATGATAGATTTTTAACTAAAAGTTATTAAAATCACTCGCGTATCCTTCATATTTACAGGATCATGATTTTAAAGGATGCGAATTTACGACTGTTAAGATAATATATTAGGGTAGCAATTGCAAGTGTTTTGTTATAAAATAAATTAGTTTCTACAAAATATGGTCATTAATTGTTTGTTTTCAATGCCATTATTCTACAATGTGTTTTATAGTGGCCCATTTTATACCGTTGGTTATTTTTACAATATAAATACCCTTTGAGAAATTTTGAATATTTACATTCATTAGGTTTCCACCTCTTTTCACATTACATTCATTGTTTAGTATCACTTTCCCTGCAATGTCAAATACTGTTACCATAAGTGACTCCTCATTTGTGCTAACATAGCTAATAGTGAAATTACCTTTTGATGGGTTAGGATATACAAAACAATCAATAGGGTCTTGTGTGAGCGTGTTTTCCACACTTGCTTGTTGTGCTAAATAACGAAGTGTCTTGTAGGCGTTTATTTTTCCATGGCCCCAAGTATTATTTCCTGCGGCTGGTAAAACACCAGTATAAATGTCAGTTATAGCATTTGCATTGATTATGCTTTTTACAGAGTCAGGATTAAGGTTGGGATTTACTTGCAGCATAAGGGCAATTATTCCAGCTACTGCCGGAGACGACATAGATGTGCCTGCCGACATTGAATATGGGTAAGTACGGCTACCTATAGTAGTCTTGCTAATAACTGTAATGTAATTATCTCCACCAGTAAAATAATCAGGGTCAAAAGAACTCACTGCGGACGCTACCGAAAAACCCGGACCAGTAATATCAGGCTTTACTCGGCCATCAGCTATTGGTCCCAAACTAGAAAATGGTGCTATCCTACCATTAACTGCACCCGGATAAGATAAAGTAGAGCCACCTATGTTGGTAAAAGAAGACTTGCTGGTATATGCACCTACACAAATAGCAGAAAAACTACTGCTAATGTCAGATACAGTCATTTTCGTATCGCCAGAAACGGCAAATGAATAGCCTAGTTTTTTGAGTGCACCATAATATCCAGTTGGTGGTGCTATGTAACCTTCCCACATATCAATAGTGCCGTCTACGCCAGTGGCTGTAAGACAAATGTTATCAGCAGTATAGCTATGAAACGATACAAAAGCATGTGGTTTACCGTTATATTCATTGGCTACCATACTTATTGTTACAAAGCATGTATCTCCGTCGGCCCCTACAAGGGTATAATCTTGTACTGTGTCTGTAAGGCAAATACTGACAGTGGAGTCAGTACTAGACAAACCATTATATAGTTTCAAACTCAAACAAAAAATTTTGCTTGTATCTCCCCAAATATCTACCCATGTTTTTTGGTTATTTGTATCTAAATACGGCGAAAAAGTTACAAAAGTGCTTACGCTATTGTCTGCTGTTGTGAATGTTTTTTGCAAGTGAATGGTATCTTCTCCACTATTACCAGCCGAACAGGTGAAAATCTTACCGGGGCCTGTTAATGCGTCGCAAGCCTGACTGAAAAGTGAATGACTATCGTGTGGACCCATGCTGCTTCCCCAGCTAAGATTGGCAATACAAGGCTTACCTACACTGTTAGCATAGCTGTAAATATAGTTCATCCCATCTATTACATCTGTTATGCCACCAGTTACCCACTGGTTAGGTGCAGGCATTATACCTACAAAAACCATATCACTCTCATAAGCCATTCCTCTAAATCTATTATTGGTGGCATTACTTCCATATCCCGATCCTGCAGCTATACCTGCCACATGTATACCATGCGATGTTATAGATGTATCGCATCCAGCGGTTCTTATTGCGTTAGAGTCCGATAGTTCATTGCCATAGGCAAAACCAGCAGGTGGTGTGCCACTTCCTTTTTGTGCCCATATTTTGCGCACTCTGTAGGCTCCGTGAAGACTATCGTAAAGGGTGGGGTGGTCATAATCAAATCCTGCATCTATTATACCTACTACCACACCTTTTCCTGTCATAGGCATAGGTAGGTTAAAACCTTTTTGGGCTGAGTCTGCTCGGGTAGCTTTTCTAGCAGCGTCCATCGCTGGTGCTATTGGTGCATCTACATCTATATGAGTTACACCTGCTACCAATGCTAATTCTTTGACTTTCCCTAGTGGTATTTGAACAGTCCATATTTTGCCAGCTTTAGTACCCACAATTGTGCCAGTAGCTATTATCGCTGCATCGCTTATGTCATTATTTACTTTTATGAGGGCGCTTAGATACCATTGGCCTCCTATATGCTTATACACATATCCTTTAATAGGTGCTTTTTTGTTTTCTGCTTTTGCAATCTCATGTAGATACAGCTTTGTTCTAGCAGATAACTGTGCGGTATTTTCTGTTCTTGCATAGCTTAATGTAGTTATTGCTATACAAAGTATTAGCGCACTTAATGATTTTTTTGCCATTATTTATTAGCTACGACATTTTTGTAAGTAGTAGCTAGCGCAATTTAATATAATATCGCTGCATTACTATATTTTCCACTTAGTCCTTTTCTATCCAGAATATACATTCTGTTTTTACATAAAAAACGAGCGCAATTTTATTGCGCTCGGTATAATAATTGTAAATAATTTAATGCTTGCTAGTGTGCTCCTACACTTACTTGCGGCATTTCTTGTGGATACAGTTTGTTTTCCAGTTTCTCGCGTATTGCAGAGAAAGCAGCTAGAGTTTCGTCTATATCTTGGTCGGTATGTGCAGCAGTAGGTATTATACGTAGTTCAATTTGTCCTTTCGGAATGACGGGGTACACCACAACTGAGCAGAAAATATCGAAATTCTCACGCAGATCAAATGTTAATTGCACCGCATCGTATAGGCCACCTTTCATAAATACTGGGGTAACTGGAGTGTTAGAGGTGCCTAGGTCAAATCCTCTTTCTCTGAAACCATCTTGCAACTTCCGAACATTACTCCATAATTTTTCGCGGAGCTCTGGTTTCGAGCGCAAAAGTTCCAAACGTTTCAGATTGCCTACCACAAATGCCATTGGTAAAGATTTAGCATATATCTGAGAGCGCATATTATACCTCAGGAAGGTCAATATCTTTTTATCGGCTGCTAAGAAACCACCTATGCTGGCCATAGACTTCGCAAACGTAGAGAAGTAAATATCAATATCTTCCATGCAGTTTTGCTCTTCGCCTATACCAGCACCTGTTTTGCCCATTGTACCAAAGCCATGTGCATCATCTACAAACAAGCGGAACTGATATTTTTCTTTCAGAACGGCTAATTCACGTATTTTACCTTGATTACCACTCATGCCAAACACACCTTCTGTTATCACTAGTATGCCACCACCAGTCTTTTTCACCATTTCAGTAGCACGTGCTAGCTGTTTGTCGCAGTCTGCAATGTCGTTGTGTTTATATACATAACGGTGACTAGGTATCAGGCGCAATCCATCTATGATACACGCATGACTTTCAGCATCATATACTACTACGTCATGTCTACCACAAAGGGTGTCGATAGTAGATACCATTCCCTGATAGCCAAAATTGAACAACATAGCATCTTCTTTACCTACAAATTCTGCTAGTTCTTTTTCCAGTCTGAGGTGATTGTCAGAGTTACCACTCATCATACGAGCACCCATTGGCGATGCCAATCCATAAGTAGCAGCCGCTTCAGCATCAGCCTTGCGCACTTCTGGATGATTTGCCAGTCCCAAGTAGTTATTCAGACTCCAGATTATTTTCTCTTTCCCCTGAAATTTCATACGATTTCCGATTTCACCTTCCAGCTTCGGAAATGCGAAATATCCGGGTGCCTTCTCTGCATAGTCACCTATCGGTCCAAGTCTGTTTTCAAATTTTGCGAAAATGTCCATTTATATTTTTTTATTTTGTTCTACGTAAATCACTTCTTTTCAACTACTATCACTTATCATGTAAATAAGTTTTGCAAAATTAATAAAAATATCAAGGGCAGTTAGTACCAATTGTTGCAATTTTACAATCTAGTGTCTTTATTTAACACAGACGTTACTTTAATATTGCACAATATGAATATATTTCGCTGTTTTCGTTCTCTACCTATACTCCTGCTTTCAGCATCCGTTTTACTTTCAATAGTTTCTTGCAACTTTCTAAAAAAAGACCTGGCTCGCCCTAAACTTGTTGTAGGTATTGTAGTTGACCAAATGCGATGGGACTATCTTTATCGCTATTATAGCAGATATGGTGATGATGGTTTTCGGCGACTACTCAGTAAGGGCTATGAATGCCGCCAAACATCTATCAATTACCTGCCATCCTATACGGCACCTGGTCATGCATGTATCTACACTGGCTCTGTGCCAGCTATTCACGGTATAGCTGGCAACGATTGGTACGATGCTACTACTGGCGTGTATCATTATTGTGTAGATGATACTTCGGTAACTACTACTGGTGATAGAAATGACGGCTATTCAATGAGTCCTGCCAATCTCCTCACAACTACCATTACAGATGAGCTTAGACTGGCTTCTAATTTTCGATCAAGGGTATACGGTATCGCTCTCAAAGATAGAGGCAGCATCCTGCCTGCTGGTCACCTTGCTAACGCTGCGTATTGGTACAATGATAAAACCGGTAATTTTATCAGTAGCACTTATTACAATAACCCTAACCCCAAGTGGTTACAGTCTTTTAACAAACGTAGGGTAGGTGATAGCTTGGTGCAACAAGGCTGGGACCTACTGTACAAACCTGAAACCTATCTAAACAGCACTGCCGATTCATCTATTTACGAAGGACCATTTAAATGGGAAACGTCGCCTGTTTTTCCACGTAGGTTTGATACGTTAACTTCTAAAACTCGGAATACGGTATTAAAATCTATTCCTGCTGGCAATACGTTTACGATAATGATGGCAAAAGCCTGTATAGAGGGTGAGCAATTAGGTAAAGGAGAAAATACCGATTTTCTTGCTTTAAGCCTTTCATCTACCGACTATATTGGTCATCGTTTTGCTCCAAATTCGGTGGAAATAGAAGATACCTACTTGCGATTAGACAAAGATATTGCCAATCTTCTCCAATATCTTGATCGCAAATATGGAAAAAACAACTATCTCGTATTCCTAACTGCAGACCATGGTGGTGCACACAATCCTCAATTTCTTACCGATAATCATGTACCTGCTGGTGCTTCTCCAACCGATGTTACTACAGAAATCAATTCTTATCTGAGTAGCATTTTTGGTCTCGACTCTATCGTGACATTCACCGAAAACTACCAGATTTGCCTGAACGAGTCTCTTTTTACTAGATATACACTTAGCAGATCAGATGTTCGCAGTACTATTATAAAATGGCTTTATGCTCAACCTGAAGTAGCATTTGTAATAGATTTGGAAAACCAACAATTGACGAATGTACCCGAGCCTATTCGCACCATGGTCACTAATGGTTATCATTCCAGCAGGAGTGGCGGAATTCAGATAATTCTGAAGCCGGCTTGGTTTTATAATCAAGGTCATAATACTGGCACCACACATGGTACTTGGAATCCTTATGATGCCCACATCCCCTTGCTATGGTTTGGCTGGCGTATACCACATGGGTCTACAAGCACTCCTGTATACATGACCGATATAGCGCCTACTTTGGCAGATATGCTCCACATACAGATGCCCAATGGTTGTATAGGTAAACCGATAGTACCCCTACTTGATGCTCCACCCAAAAACAGAAGACGAAACAGGCAATAAACTACACATGATGGTAGGGCGAGTTGTTGAGAATGCTTAGAGATCTATACACTTGCTCTGCTACTATTAGCCGTACTAACTGGTGTGGAAACACGAGACTGGATAGCGACCAGCATTGTTTGGCGTTGCTGCGTATGGTATCTGTAACGCCAAATGCTCCTCCTATCAATATTACCAGGTTTTTTACGCCCATGTTCATGCACTGTTGCATCTGCTGCGACCATTGAACCGAGTTGTGCATTTTTCCCCTTTCATCGAGCAATATGAGGTAGTGGTGAGGCTGTAGGCGCTTCAGTATCATTTCCTCTTCTTGCAGTTTTGTCCTGACCACATCAGTGGTGGCTGCTTTTTTGGATGGTTGTAGTATTACTAGTTCTATGCTATTCCAAGGTTGGGTCTTTTTGAAGTAATATCGAATTCCCTCGTCAATAAACGATTCGTTTTCCTTTCCTATCGACCATATTTCTATATGCATATCTATACCACTAATAGCAAGCAAAGGTGGAAATATTTTTCTGCTTTTTCGAAAAATTGTTTGCAGATTAGAATCTGATTCCTATCTTTGCACTCCCAAAACGGGGAAACGGTCTTGTAGCTCAACTGAATAGAGCATCTCACTACGGATGAGAAGGTTTCAGGTTTGAATCCTGACAAGATCACTGAGAGGCTGTTACAATTGTAACAGCCTTTATTATGAAGGCTGATAGTGAAAATTTTACAAATTTTTTGTTATAATTTATGTTCTTCAGCACCTCCAAAAATCCAATGAAATGGCGCGTTGGTCAATCGGCTAAGACGCCTCCCTTTCACGGAGGAATGACGGGTTCGACTCCCGTACGTGCTACAGAAGAGGGAACATGCAATTCAAATTGCCGTTCCCTCTTTTCTTTTTGCCCTAAAATCCTCGCCAGACTTGCGAAGTAGCGAAATGCATCATTTACTTTTGGGGTTCGACACTGGTCTTTTTTACGATTGTAGTATATTCCATCTGGAAAGACCATATACTGAAGTTCTTGTCTGTCGTTGTAATCGGCGGAAGCCCACTCTGGAGCGAGTTTCGAAGTTGTTCTAAAGGCTGTATCTATATACAAATCTAGGTTCGACACCTTATTCCCAAATTTTGCCCGTTCCTTTTCAATATCCTCCTTTTCCTTAGTGAATTTCGCCTTGAATTTATCGAACATATCCTTGGTTATTTCCTCCAATACAAATCGTTCTTCAAGCCGTTCCAGCTTCTTGTCTACGTCCGCTAATTGCTTTTCGATATTCTGAATGTTTTCTTCTTTCTGCTCATTCGACCTGTTGTATTCAACGATCATCTGCGCCTTTATGAGATACTGCATTGCCTCATCAAATTCGAGAGTGTAGTCTGATAGCGTCTGAGCGAAACGTTCGTGAAGGGTGTCTGCCCTCATATTGCAGTTGCAACCCTTCGTGTTGCATTTGTAGTAATACTTCTGATTCTTGTAGGCTTTGTATGCCCTAAGAAACTGCCCACACTCATCGCATTTGTAGAAACGCTTTAATGGTATTTCGTCATTCTCAGGGTTGGTGCGATAGCCTTGTTTGTTTTCTGATAGAACATCATTTGCTTCAAGGAATAGCTCTTTAGAGATCATCTTCTCATGATTGCCCTCTATTACCTGTCCTTCCAAAGCGGTATGAACCATAAGCCCACAATAAAAAGGATTGCGGAAAAAGGCTGAAATTCTCTGATTAGTTATTTTTAGCCCTTGTGCGGCAAGCCTTCTGATAATCTCCTCGCTTGATACCTTTTCCTTGACCTTCCAATGGAACGCCTTTTTGAGCAGCTTACCATCCTTATTGAGTACAATAGACCGCTTACCATTGGACTTGACAATGTCATAACCAATAGGCGGAGCAGTAGGCCACTCTCCACGCAGCAGCATCTCCTTTACACCTGCCATACATTTCTCCCTGCGTTGTTGGTT
>CAMDNC010000049.1 GCA_945902755.1 Flavipsychrobacter stenotrophus | reverse complement strand
CACTTCTTGCTCGTTAACAATGACGGGTATTGCAAACGTTGTAGTGAATCCATTGCCAGCTGCTCAGTCAGTAACAGGTGGTGGTAGCTATTGCAGTGGTGGTGCAGGTGTTGCAGTAGGTCTTGATGGTTCTGCTGCTGGCATCTCTTATCAGTTGATGGATGGTACTACACCAGTCGGTGGCGCAGTAGCGGGTACTGGTACGCCTATCACTTTCGGTTTGCAAACAGGCGCAGGTCTTTATGAAGTAATGGCAACTGATGTAACTACAGGTTGTACTAACGATATGACTGGTAGCGCTACAGTTACAATCAACAGTTTGCCTAATGCCTACGCTGTACTGTCATTTAGCAGCAGCTACTGCGTTGGCGGAAGCGGTGTAAATATCCTGTTAAGTGGTTCTGATGCTGGAGTTTCTTACCAACTGTTCAATGGTTCAGTTCTTGTGGGCGACGCCATAGAAGGTACTGGTGGTCTTTTGGATTTTGGTCCACAAACTACTCCAGGTACGTATTCAGTAATAGCTAACAATCTTTCTACTTCTTGCTCAGTTGTAATGGCTGGTTCTGCTTCTGTTATTGTTAATGCCCTTCCTACTGCATTTACTCTTACAGGTGGCGGTGGTTATTGCGAAGGCACTACAGGCGCAGTTGTTAATCTGAATGGCTCAACTGAGGGTATCTCTTATCAGTTATTCAATACTACGGGTGCAGTCGGTTCTCCAGTTGTTGGCACTGGCGGTCCCATATCTTTCGGTCCACAATCTGCTGGCAGCTATATAGTTATTGCTACCAACACTGTTACTACCTGTGTAAATCAAATGACAGGTACACTACCCGTAATTCTTAATCCTGCTCCTACTGCATATGCTGTAACTGGTGGTGGTGTTTATTGTGCTGGTGGGTCAGGTGTTCCTGTTGGTGTTGCCGGTTCTGCAACTGGTATCAACTATCAGTTGTATAAAGACGGTAGTGCAGTAGGTGCAATGGTTTCTGGTACCGGTGCTGCTATATCTTTTGGTTCTCAAACCGCAGCTGGTAACTATACAGTAGTAGCTATGAATAACACCACGTTGTGTACTGGTTCTATGACTGGTTCAGTAGCTGTTGCTATTAATGAGTTGCCTGCTGCGTTTGCAGTTACAGGTGGTGGTACTTATTGTGCTGGTTCTGGTGGTGTTTCTGTCGGTCTTATTAGTTCATCTACTGGTGTAAATTATCAGTTGTACAATGGTTCAGTTCCAGTTACAGGTGCTATCTTGGCTGGTGACGGTTCTTCTCTTAATTTCGGTATGCATTCTGCTGATGGTAGCTATGCAGTTATTGCTACTAGCACTGCTACGGGTTGTACCAATATTATGACAGGCACGGCTACAGTTGTCACTAATGCACTTCCAGTTGCATATGCTGTTACCGGTGGTGGTAGCTATTGTTCTTCTGCCACATCCACTGGTCTTGCGGTAGGTATTGGAAATTCTCAGTCTGGTATCAGCTATCAGCTATACAAAGACGGTGTAGCAGTAGGTTCAGCGGTGGCTGGTACTGGTTCTTCACTCAGTTTTGGTTTGCAAACTGCAGCCGGTGTTTACACCGTAATGGGTATGAACGATGCTACTTCTTGCACCAATGCAATGGCAGGTAGCACTTCAGTTGTGGTTAATCCTACAATTATACCTTCTGTTAGTATCACCACTGGTGTTGGTTCCACAGTATGTATAGGTGTTCTTACTACCTTCACTGCTATCCCAGTAAATGGCGGTTCTACTCCTACTTATCAGTGGCAGGTTAACGGTACTAATGTAGGTCTAGGTTTGGGTAGCTACTCATACGTTCCTACGGATGGTGATGTAGTTAGTGTATTTATGATGAGCAGCCAAGTTTGTGCTACCCCAGCAGAGGTTACGGATAATGTAACCATGACTGTTAGCAGTCACGTTACTCCTGTTGCAAGAGTTGCTGTAATGCCAAATGATACGGTTTGTACTGGTACAATGGTAACTTATACTGCAACTGCTGATTTCGGTGGTACAGCTCCTATCTTCAGATGGAAAAAGAACGGTGTTACAGTAGGTTCTGGTTCAACATACGCTTATGTACCTACTAATGGTGACGTTATCACTTGCGAACTTACCAGCAACTTCCCATGTCGCTTAGAAGATGTTGTAACTACCGATGTTAGAATGCGTGTTACTGCGCCTACTACTCCTGTTGTAACTATCTCAGCTAATCCTCGCCTAAGCATCTCTGCCGGTCAGAACCTGAGACTCACTGCAAGTGTAACTAGCGCAGGTACTAATCCTACTTACCAATGGTTACTCAACGGCGAAGTAATAGAAGGGGCTACTAATGCAAGCTATATGAGTACAACATTCCTAGATATGGATGAAGTTACTTGTCAAGTTACCAGCGGTGGTACTTGTTCTGGTATCGTAGGTTCTAAAACTGTTGTTGTAACTGTTACTTCACTTAGCGTAAGCGATATCGCTGATCTGCAAATGGATGTTCGTTTAGTTCCTAATCCAAACAAAGGTAGCTTTGTTGTAAAAGGTACAATTGGCAACACGGTAAGTAACGAATTGAATATGGACGTTACAGACATGTTGGGTCAGATTGTATACAGCGCGAAGATTAATGCTAAAAACGGTGTGATAGACGAAAAAGTACAAATCAACAATACTCTTGCTAACGGAATGTATATTCTGAATCTTCGTTCAGAAACGTCTAGCAAAGCATTCCATTTTGTATTACAACAGTAATCGATAAAAGGTGTTATTTCACAGTATTCACCTAGAGTATAGTATACAAATAGCCGGCTCTTCGCCGGCTATTTGCTTTTTACGTGTATTGGGCTGGTGAACACAACTCTTGTATAATATTCAGTTGTATCATTTATGCTGTTGTTTAATATTTTTATTCACGGAAGTTCTGATTTATTTTCCATCTTCCCATCATCATACGTTGCTTTGCTCCTTCTTGGTGCATTTCCCAAAACAATAAGCTATTCTAATGCAGTTTATCAGCTTTCATTACAAAGGCGTGGCAATGATATAGAAATACATCCTCACCCCCAGTTTCTGTTACTATTTTGTTCGGTTTTGATACGCAATCTTATAATTAGCTTTATGGCTCCATTATCCGTCTCTTATTGACGTACTAAACTATATAGCATACATTGTATATAATCGCGCCCAATTTCGACAATTATGCTGCAATTTTCGTCAACAAAAAAAGGAACAGCTTTGGGGCTGCTCCTCTGAATAGATTGATAAGTTTAAGTTTACTTAGTTTCCTTTCCTGTTATTAATTCGTAAGCCTTTACAAATATGCATACAAATGTTGTGAACAGTATATTTATGTCTAGGCCGATACTGCGATTTTTCATGTAGTAGATGTCCCATTGGATTCTTTTTCTCAATTCTCTTTCTACGCTTATCTCGCCGATATAGTCTTTTATTTGTGCCATACCTGTCATACCTGGGTGCACTTCTAGTCGCAGGTTGTAATAGGGTATACATTCCGAGTAGTATCGTGTATGATACACCATATGTGGTCTCGGACCTACCACGCTCATGTCACCTAGTAACACATTGAAAAACTGTGGTGTTTCATCCAAATGGGTTACTCGTAGAAATTTACCTATGCTGGTGATTCTTTTGTCGTTGATAGATACTTGTTTCACATCTGCCTCATCGTTCACATACATAGTTCTGAATTTGAAACAATCAAATTCTACACCCATATATCCAGTTCTTTTCTGAACAAAAAATACAGGACCTTTCGACGTTAGTTTGATGAGAATGGCCAATACAGGTGTCAACCAAGACATCACTAAAGTAATGAACAATAAAGACAAAGAAACATCCATAATCCGTTTAGCAGATAAGTAATAGGCAGCGGGCTGATGTTCCAGGTATTGCTGGTTCATTTCCTGAAACATATACCTTATACTAGCCATGTCTGTTTGGGGTATGGCTGAATTGGTGATTTTTTCCAGAGGGAGTTCTAATGTTGTTTGTTGTTTCATCTATGGTAAATACACTATTTACTCTTCCACAGCAAAAATCGTGCTAAGTTTATGAAATCGTCATTTTTTTTCTAAGAATTGTAGTTAATCTCAAAATGCTGCTTTTCCATTGTTAGATTAGGATTGTAAAAAGGATCTTTCTTAAGATATTTTGTCCATTTATCTTTGAAATATTTTACCTCTCTTAGATGCCTTTCATACGATATTTTGTTCTGGTGAGGATGACCTCTTGTCGCCGATTCATAATGGTATAATACTACATCAGGTACATAGACATTATAGTATCCTGCGTCTAGAATTTTTAAACAAAAATCCACATCGTTAAATTCAACTTCTAATTTTTCGTCCATTCCATTTACTTCATCATATACGTTCCTTCGTATCAAAAGGCAGGCAGCGGTAACAGCAGAATAATTTGTGACAGATTGTAAGTAGTTGAAATATCCAGGGTCGTTTTTATAGCTGTGCACAAACACATGGCCCGCTACACCACCCAAGCCTATTACTGTGCCAGCATGCTGAATGGTATCGTCAGGATACAATAATTTAACCCCGACTGCACCTATGCGCTTTTGCTGGGCAAATGATACCATTGTCGTTAACCAATCGGAATGTAGTATCTCTACATCATTATTCAACAATAGAATATAGTCTCCGGTGCTGTTCTCTACACCTATATTCATTAGTTTCGAGAAGTTAAATGGAAACTTCGCTTCAATACATTTGAATATACTGCTATGCTTTTCTTTGTATTCTGCCATTAACTCAAAAAACTCTTCTGTAGTACTATTGTTGTCTAATACGATGATCTCATAGTTCGGGTAATCAGTGAGTGCTAATAGTGAGTCTATTGTGTTGCGCATCAGTTTTGCCTGATCTTTTGTTGGTATAATGATACTTACCTTATCAAAAGACGAAACATCGTACTTTACCCGATAGCCCATCAACCCAGGTAGATACTGCACCTCTCCTGACAAATTTCGACGAACCAGTGTTTCTTCAAGTGCTTTCTTGGCTGCTATAAATGCATACGGCTTAACGTCTTCCTGTTGAGCGGCTGACAATGGGTGTATGCGCCAGTGATACAATACCTTGGGAATGTGATAAATCTTGTTTGTTATATCTGCAGCTCTTAAAATTAAGTCGTAATCCTGACTGCCTTCAAACCCAATTCTATACCCTCCTAATTTATCTATTAGTTGTTTTTTGTATACCGTAATATGCGTGATATAGTTTTTCGCAAATAGATTGTCAGGTGCATAGTCGGGCTTAAAGTATGGGAATGACAATGTTTCACTATCGTCTATCTTGTCCTCATCAGAGTATATAACCTCAGCATCTGGATGTTCATTTAACAGCCTAACAATTTCAAACGTACAATTGGGAGTTAATAAGTCGTCGTGATCTAAACAAAATACGTAATCTCCAGTAACAAGACTCAGTGCAGAATTTGAGCAGGCAGAAATATGCCCGTTTTCTTTCCTGAAAATAACTTTCACTCGGGGGTCTTTGATCGAGTAGGTGTGTAGTAGTCTAATAACTTGCTCATTTGGAGAGCAATCATCAGCTATACAAAGTTCAAAATTATCGTACTGCTGTTGTAATACAGATTCAATAGCTGCTTTTAAATATTCTACCGGAGGATTATAGACCGGCATGATAATACTTATTTTCGGTTTGATAGACAACGTGTTGATGTTGTCATCATAAACCTTACGCAGTGTCGATGGATTCAATTTCTTGGTAATCCAATCATGATAATTATCTACATAATCACTTGCATCAATAGCCTCACTACCTTCATCCAAATACAATATTTTTACCGGACGATCCTCAGTAATCAGATACAACTTCTTAAATATAGATTTTATTACTTTTCTGAAAATCCTGAATCCCGGCTTTGTAAATACAAAAAAGAAGAATTTCAGCATCTTCAGGAATCCTTTTCCTCCCGGCGATGCTTCCTTGAAAAATATCTTCTTAAAATGACTTATCTTATTAGCCACTTTAAAGTACCATCTGCTTTCCAGCAATTGTATATGATTCTGTAGTAGTACTCTTTGATCACTTACAGAACGTAACTCATCTTTCGAATGTGTGATCAGCGATTGCAGCGTCGATATTTTATAATTAAGTTTTACTATTTCATGTTGCGGCATATGCTGATTCTCAGTTACTTGCAACAACACATTGTTTAAGTGTTCTTCAAATGTAGTTTTATGTTTCTGAATAATTGCCGCATATCCTTTTTCAGATACTATATTACTCTCTTCTTTGAATTTTGTGGCAATACTAGGGGTAACAGCGTCTCGCTCATATGCATAGCTCTCAGTTCTCTTTAATAGCCTTATGCAGAAATCCCAAATAGAAAACTTCAGGTCAAACGTTGCATCAAACCCATTCAACTTTTCCCAGTGTTCACGTAAAAATATCAAGTTCTCGGGTATTGCCTTAACCGTCAGCAGCTCAATAATCGACAACTTACTTTCTGTATTTTCATTAAGTTTATGGTTATTCAAATTCCCAAAAACAAATGAGGGAGGATTAAAGTTTTTGAATGGTAACATTACATTGATAACCGAATAAGATAGTATTAGGTTGTCAATAATGATGTATTTCGATATAGTTTTGTTGATGATATTATTGATACTTTCAGTAACGCTTAATTTGTTTTCAAATACCACTTTTATATTAGCCACGGGTATTGATGCGTGCATGAGCGCATTTTGCACCTGCGCAGATTCCATTTCACTGGTACAAACAATTGTAAACTCTGGATGAGGAACAAAAGAATGATAAAACTGATATAGTTTATTTAATAAAATTTCTTCTCCAGCGTATTCGTCATAAAGTAGTATAATTGAAACGTCATTGCCATTATACCAAATGGACTTGCTGGATATGCTATTACGTTTGTCCAGTTCTTGCATCAGTCCATACAGGGTATAGTTGTCTGATAGCGTATCCGAATCTTGTTGCTCTTTTCTTATCGTTATTTCATTCGCCAGATTTATTTCTCGCAGTACCGTATCCGAAGAAAATGATAGGCTCTTGAGGACAACGCTAGGCGAATACCTAACATTGTTCTTATCAAGTATTACACTATTCGATCCATACCTATTGTGAAAATCTAGTATTTTTTCAAGATAGTTTTCAGTGGTTTTCAATAAGCCTTTTTTGTTCACCTTATTGCCATACAAAAACAAAAAGCTAGCATACGGAAACAGAGATTGAATATCTAGCTCAAAAAACAACTCATAGTCCAGTTGCAATCCCCATAGCTTTTTGTTTCCAAATCCCTCATCTATAATTAGCTTTATTATTGCCCTATAATCTTCAAACTTTTTTTCGTCCGCTTTTATAGGCAATAATCTTCTTGTGTCAGAATTAGAAAAATAATTCTTTTTATATGAGGTGCTATTTCCTTCAAACTTACCAGACTTATTTGATATTATGTTTTCAGATAACAAAATAGCAAGCTCATCACCATCACTTTTATTGGGTGAGATGATGAATATCGGTATAATACCTGGTTGTATTTTATTTAAAACAACTGTCTGTAATGGTTGCATACATCTGATGAGTTTCCACTGTCAATTAATTTGCCCTGCTCTAGCAATATTGCCTTATTGCAGATGCGAGCAACGTCATCGGGGAAGTGTGATACGAAAAGTATAGTTTTTCCTTCGCTTTTAATTTTATATATCTTCTCCAAACACTTTGCCTGAAATCCCTGATCTCCCACAGCCAACACTTCATCTATAATCAATATGTCAGAGTCATTTGCTAAAGAT
This sequence comes from Flavipsychrobacter stenotrophus, assembly GCA_945902755.1. Lineage (GTDB taxonomy): Bacteria > Bacteroidota > Bacteroidia > Chitinophagales > Chitinophagaceae > Nemorincola > Nemorincola stenotropha_A. The sequence continues at coordinate 13,448 of CAMDNC010000049.1, read as the reverse complement.
ATCGAAAATGCCAACCTGGCCACCATTCCCGACGAATATTGTTTTACAGGCATCTTCAAAACCTCGTCACTCAATTCAGAAAATTCTTTTATGTTCTCTACCGCATTAGTATTCTTTCTTGCAGTTCCATACAACGCCAATAACAAAGATATGTTTTCGTAGCCGGTCAACTCCAACTCCAACCCCGCTCCGATAGCTAATATAGGAGCAAATGTGCCATTCACAGTTATCTTCCCCTTCGATGGTTTTATAATGCCCGCTATCGCACGCAGCAATGTACTTTTCCCACATCCATTCCTTCCCAGTATCCCTAAACTCTCTCCTTTCCTTACTTCAACAGATATATTATCAAGTATTACCTTGTTCTTGAAAGGGCTCTTTCGATGGGTAATAAGGTCTTTGATTGAGTATACCCCAACATTATTCTGCCAGAAACTAACCTGTACATTATCAACCTTAATAATTACATCAGACATTCCTTCGGTTCTTTATATGGCAGAAATAAATTGATTCTTTAGTCTGCTAAATACTATCAGACCTATAGTTAATGTCGTAAATGATATAAACATACACACATACCAACTATGAAGTGATGGCGTTATGTTTTCATAAAATATACCTCTCCCTAATTTGATGAAATAATAAATTGGATTACTCTTTATCACCAATTCATACTTCTTAGGTATCATTGTCTCAGGGTAGGCAATAGGTGTAAGATAAAAAAGTGCAGGTTGTATTGTACCCCATATAATACCAACGTCTCTAAAAAATACATTTACTGAACACAATATCAGGTTCAGCCCATATGAAAACATAGCAAATAGTAACAGGCACGGTATTATCAACAAGAGGCGAGGACTATATACTATCCCAAACCAATTCATCATTATTAAAAACACGATAATTGTCAAAAACAAATTAAACAACTCACTTATTATCTCAGACAATGGGAAAAAGTATGCAGGTATATTAATAGCTTTTAGCAATCCCGATGAGCCAACTATACTACCCACGGACTGACCTGTTACATTAGAAAAGAAAAACCATAACACCAATCCAGATAATGAAAATAAAACATAATTCTCCATAGACCCAAACCCCTGGCTGAACATAACCATAAATATCATTAGGTAGATCAGTGGTTTTATAAAGCCCCAGAAAAAGCCCACAAGCGAATTTTTATACCTAAGTATCACATTTCGCTTGCTTAGAGCATATATGCGGGATATGTTTTGCACGTTCCTGTTTTGTTTATACTTTGCACAGCAGAAATAACTGCTGTTTTGTCTGTAGAAAAAATGATTATATATGTTAACGCTCGTTTTCTAACACAACCCGTTACGGGTGTGCAAAGGTACGCAATTGAATGTAGTAGAAAAATTAAAAAATTATATCCCAACACGCTGTTCCTTACTCCTCACAATCTTTGCAACAAAAATGTAGCAAAAGAACTCGATGCAATTATCGTGGGCACTCATACTGGGCATGTTTGGGAACAAATTGACCTACCTAGATACCTAAACAAAAACAACGCATCTGCGCCACTTTTTAATCCTTGCAATACAGCTCCTCTTACATACTCCTATAATTATATCACGCTTCACGATCTCGCCTTTCATATACATCCCGAGTGGAATTCTAGATTGTTTTCTACTTGGTACAATTTTCTCATTCCTCGACTTGTAGCCAAATGTCAACATCTGTTTACAGTAAGCAACTCTATACGCACAGCCATTCAGGATATATATTGCCTTCCTTCTTCTTCTGTTTCTGTTACTTACAATGGTATCGCCACAGAAATGATGACAATAGATACGGTAGTAAAGGCACCTAAACAAAAAATGATATTAGCAGTAGGTAGTTTCAATATTCGAAAAAATCACCAAAGTCTTATCAATGCTTTTATACACAGCAGCATAAAAGATTCCTACACCTTAGTCCTTGTAGGCGATGAAAACAAAGTTTTCAGAGACACAGGTATCAATCGGCAAACGCTCAAAGACAACAATATCACTTTACACAATCACCTCTCTGATCAAGAACTTATCGATTTATATTGCCAAGCCGAAATTCTTGTATCCTTGTCCGCTTACGAAGGTTTTGGTATTCCTTTATTAGAAGGTTTATTTTTCGGTTGTAAGTTAGTTTGTTCAGACATTCCTGTATATCGCGAGTTATATGCTACTGTTGCTACTTTCACCGCGCCCTACAGTCAAGAGGCGATACTACAGGCACTCTATACTGCTATCGCAGCTACTGCACCCTCATCTCATATAGTTAGTCAGCTTTGCTCAGTTTACAACTATGATGTTTCGGCCAGCATCATCTTACACAAAATGCTTCAATCAAAAATAGCAGCGGGGTAGTGGCTAAGTAGCCGCTTTATCTAAGGTAAACCCAAACGATGATCCCACACCCGGTTTGCTCCTCACGTTTACAGTGTGTCCGTGGGCTTCTATTATGTGTTTTACTATTGCCAGTCCCAATCCGGTACCACCTATCGATCTCGATCTACTTCTGTCTGCTCTGTAAAATCGCTCGAATATCCTCGGAAGATGCTCTTCACCTATACCTGGTCCGTCATCCGATACTTCAACATACACATACTTGTCGTCTAGCTCATAACAGCCAGTTATTACGCTGCCATTATCATTACCGTACTTTATGGCATTCTCTACCAGATTCACTAACACTTGCTTTATTTTTAGCTTATCTGCAGTTACGTGCAGTGGTCTTTCTGTCCCTTTCTTAAACGAAAGGTGTATTACTCTTGATGCTGCTTTTAGATGCAATTCTTCGTATACTTCTTTTATTAGATCTTGTATTACAAATGACTCTTGTATCAACGGTGTTTTACCAGATTCAAGTTTTGATATTCCATCTAGGTCATCAACAAGCCTCGCTAACCTATCTATACTTCTCGATGCATTCGTAAGAAATTTTATGTTTACAGAGTCATCTTTTAGCGCCCCACCCAGCAGTGTGTCTACATAGCCCTGTGCAGAAAATATAGGCGTGCGCAATTCATGAGCAAGATTCATCAGAAATTCCTTTCTGAATTTCTCATTTGCCTTAAGGAGTTCTATTTCATCCTTCTTTTGGGTTGCCCATTTTTGAACATCTGCACTCACTTCGTCTATAGATTTTTGAGGCAATACATTCTCATAAAAGTATTCTTCTCTTTTAGTAGCCTTCGTCTGATAGATGAACTTGTATATCAATTTAATTTTACGGTATATAAATCTCTGTAACGTGTAGTGGTACAGTAGATAAATTATCGTAAAAGTTAAAACAAAAACAACAATAGGTATTTTCCAATTATTGCTGATAAATATGCTCATCAAAGCATTTGTCAGGCCTGCTATGAGTGCCGTAAAGAAAGATAACAATCTCGGTGAGAGATTTTTGGAATCAAGCAGTGACATGGTACTAAATTAGATTAAATATGTTGAAAGCAACTATGGCTACTCTTTTTTTCATACAAGAACACCTGCTTTTTGTTAAGCAGGTGTTCTTGTATGTATGAAATTACTATTGTTTAGTCAGTTACGGCATGTCAAACTTGTACCCTACACCTTTTACTGTAGTTATAAGGTCTATACCCACCTTTTGTCTTATTTTACGAATGTGAACATCTATAGTCCGGTCTCCTACTATTACGTCAGTGCCCCACACACGTTGCAGAATTTCATTTCTCAAAAACACCCTACCAGGTTTAGATGCCAACAGCGATAACAGTTCAAATTCCTTTTTCGCTAGCACTATATCATCACCCTTGTAGGTCACCGAAAACTTAGTTTTGTTGATTTCCAAATCACCAAAGGTCTGTTTTTGGTCCTGATCTTCTTCTTTCCTGAACCTTCTCAGCGCCGAACCTATTCTTGTAGCCAGCAACTCAGGCTTTATTGGCTTGGCTATAAAGTCATCAGCTCCAATCTTAAGACCCTCAATCTCATATTTCTCATCGCTAAGCGCAGTAAGAAAAATAATTGCAGTGTCGTCAAACTCTGGCAATGTTCTTAACTCTTTGATAGTTTCGATGCCGTCTTTGTTTGGCATCATCATATCTAAAAGTATAAGATTCGGCTTGAAGTCCTTAGCCTTTCTTATCGCCTCCACACCATCTCGTGCAGATGCTACCAGATAACCTTTGTTTTTCAGATTATAAGTGATAAACTCCACTATATCTGGTTCGTCGTCTACTACTAAAATTTTACCCGGAAATACTTCCATATTGTTCACTAAAGTCTAGTGCAATATTAGGCTTACTAATCAGAACAAGAAAGAAGTTTGGATTATATAATTGTTAACTGACTCATTCGTTAAATCTACTTCACAAAAAAAGTGCAGCAATGTGTCTTTCGTTACTGCACTTTTTAAAATTTCTTTCTCCCCCCTTATTTCAGTGTCACATCTCCAGCCCCTATCAGGTAGCCATCATTGTATATTTCTATTTTGTACACTCCCTTAGCATAGTCGCCTTCCTGATTCCAGTCGGCAATAACATTTTTATAAGGTTGGTTTTGAGTGAGTGGTATACTCTTAGACAATGTGTACGAAAGGTGGTCGCCCTTGCTTGTTGTCATCATCCCCGATCCGTTAGCTGGATTGCTAAGCGTAGAGGCTGATGGAGGTGCAATGATACGCAAATACACCATTTTAGATCCGTTCTCAGCTATCCTGTTTTCGTCTATGTCAAACGTTACACGAAGCACGTCTGTTTTTCTGGCTTTTTTTGTTTCTTTTTCCTTACCATTTCGCTTGATTTTTACCGCTTCCAATTTAATGTTAGATGCGTGCAATACAGATGCTAGCTTTTTGATTGCGATATTCTGTGTTACAGTAGAATCTCTCTCTTTCGTAAGTACTTTATTAGAACCTGTCAATATAGTATTCTCTTTTTCTAACTCAGCTATACGTGCTTCATATGCCTTTGTTTTGTCGCTCAGCGTTGCTATCATTGCTTTAGCTTCATCAAGCTCGGCTTTTGATACATTTTGTTTGCTTAGCACTACCCTTATTTTTGATTGCAGCTTGGCTAGCGCTGCCTTATTGCTCTCCAGTAGGCTATCTTTCATCGCATTGTCAGATACCAGTTGGTCTATACGTGCCGATGCAGCTTCAAAATCTTCTTTCAGTGCAGCTTGTTCGGTGCTCAAAGAGTCTATACGTTGCTGTTTCATTTGCTGCTCAGTGGCATTCTTCTCAGCCATCTGATTCTTGCTCATAAACAAGTAAATACAGCCGGCCAGTAAAATCAGAATTACCACCCAATATATAATTGAGTTGTTTTTCTTTGGCTGCATACTTTGTGGTGGGTCTTGTGGGGTAATTTGATTAATTTGGCTCATAATTTCGCTTTTTGCGTTAATGTGTGTGGTTATTTTGCGTGCAAATATAGACTGTAATTTTATATAATGGAAATCTTCACTGGCATTTTGTTTATTGACATCGAAACAGTCTCTGTTCAGCCCACACTCGGTTTACTTTCAGAGGGTTTGCAACAAGAATGGTCCAAAAAAGCACGCCTCATTCATAAATTACCAGATATTGCTCCCGATCCTTCAGTAGCATTTGAAGATAAAGCTGGTATATATTCAGAGTTCGCTAAAATTGTTTGCATAAGCCTTGGCAATATTTATAATAACGGTAATGCATGGAGTGTTAGGCTCAAATCTTTATCTGGTCATGATGAGCAAGATATTTTAAGAAACTTTTCTGAAATTGTGGAGAAAATGACTGCTACTTACAAGGATTTCAGATTCTGTGGTCACAACATCAAAGAGTTCGATATCCCTTTTATTTGTCGCCGTTTTGTCATCAACAATCTTCCTTTACCTCAGTCTTTACAGCTTTCTGGCAAAAAACCTTGGGAAATAAATCATATTGATACCATGGAATTGTGGAAGTTTGGAGATAACAAAAATTTCACCTCTCTGTCTCTCTTGGCTCAAGTATTAGGTATTCCCTCGCCTAAATCCGATATTGATGGCAGTCAGGTTAGTAATGTATATTGGAACGATGGTGATATAAAGCGGATCAGCAGATATTGTATGCAAGACGTTTTTACCACTGCCAAAGTCTATCTCCGCCTAAAAGGTATCTCCGATGTAACTTTACTACCCGAATATGTTGAGGATTAGCTTTAATTCTGTTTGTTATTCACCGCAATCTTTACCCAACTCATCACCTCAAAACTGCAAATACCAGCCGTTTACCAACCGCTGCGCTGTTATCACTGTCTATTCCTCTGGTAATCCCCGTGTATGCTCGGTGTATTCTACAATTAGTAGCCCATAGTTTTTTAAAAAATCTTTATCTTGCAACTTCAGAAAATTAAATTAACACTTATGTCACAACGTTGGAGACATCTTCTATTGTCGTTCTTAGCATCATCTGTGCTCTTAGTAGCCTGCAAAAAGGAATACAGCCCCGATGAAACCTTACCTGTATCCTATTCGCCCAACGTTATAATTTCCAGCAATAATCAGGTAGTCTTTGCCCTCAATCCCACTTCTGGCCAAAAGAGCTGGGAGGTGGGTCTGCCTAGCCCAGTGCTCGCTTCGCCCATTGTTTACAACGGTAGCGTTTTTATTGCTTCCTCAAATAGAGACACGCTCTACAAAATCAACAGTAAAACAGGCCAGATAACACGCAAAATTACTTACAGTGGGTCCGGTGTTGGTGCAAAAGCTACTCCTATTGCTGACGGTAGAATTATATATGTTGCGTCTATGAGCGGAAGGCTTTTCGCAATAGATACTTCCGACTATTCTACCAAATGGAGCTTTGCTGCCGACGGTCCTCTCGAAGCATCTCCCACCATTCACAATGGCAATATCTATTTTGCTAGTACAGTAGGTACTGTTTACTGCCTTGAAAAAACCAATGGCACCACTGCGCCTCTTCCTGCATCACCTTCCGCTACTTGGTCTCTTACTATACCAGGAGCTAGCTTTGTTTCTTCGCCAGCGGTTGCCGCTCCTTACTTATACATTGGTAGTCTTACCGATAGTAATATGTATTGTATATACCTTAATGCGCCCGACGGGGGGACTGTCGGTCTTACACGTTGGACTTACAAAACAAAAGGTGGAATCAAAAGTTCACCAGCTGCTTACAAAGGTACTTGTATATTTGGGGCCAATGATTTTAGACTCTATTGTCTTGATACAACGATCGACCCTTTGTTCGGCATCACAGTGCCTGAAGTTCGATGGATCGACAGTTTAAATAGCGAGGTAGTATCTTCTCCTTTCCCTTACGACCAAACAGTATACGTAGGTTGCAAAGACTACAGAGTTTATGCACTCCGCATGATCAATGGTAGTGCAAAATGGACTTTCTCCTCCAACGGTGTTATCACTTCTAGTCCATTGGCATACAACGGAACAGTATATGTAGGCAGTTTTGATAAGTATCTCTATGCACTCGATACCGCTCGTGGTACATTGAAATGGAAAACAAACATCAACGGACAAATAGAATGTTCTCCTGTTATCGATGACCTTACAAAATTAACAGGTCATAATAGCCAGATAAGTGGATATACTAACTAATAATTAGTATTTATTACGCCAATATTTACAAAGCGACTATTAAATGGTCGCTTTGTTTTTTAGCTCAATTGAATTGTTTTTAGACACTATTTCAGCTGATATCTTAGCATAGATTTTTCTTATCACTTATTTTGATAAAAATTTCTCCCACTTACATTTTATACATAACTTTAAAACTTTAAATCTGACTATTGGTGACGTATAAATCGGTGCTTTTTGAATAGTAGTATGGGTAGTTTTGTTCAATTCTTGCGCTATAAGGTATTGCTAGTTATAGCAACATTATTTATAGCATCAGGTTCTTATGCCAATCACTTAGTGGGTATGGACTTGATTTACACGCACATTTCTGGCAATACCTATCGGATCACCCTTGTCGCCTATGGCGACTGCGGCTCTGCTACAGCTCCAGGCAGTGCATTTGCTTCATTATCCTCAGCTTCACCTAGAGTCTATATATATAACGGAAACTCACTTGTGGGCGGCATTAATCTAATTATTCAGCCGCCTTCCGCGGGTATTGAAATAACCCCTGTTTGTCCTGCTTTTCTCTCTCAAACACAATGTACTAGCCTTGCCTTCCCTACACCCGGTATCAAAAAATTTGTATACAGTGCCAACTATACATTACCATCTACCTCTCCTGTTTGGCGCTTCATATACACAGGCGAGTTAGGTGCAAGTATCGCAGGTCGGGCACTATCGATTACTAACATACCATCTCCACCAGTTACCTATATACAGCTGATTGATACGCTCAATAATACCGCAGCGCCAAACAGCAGCCCCAATCTTACCAATGTACCTACTCCTTTCTACTGTCTTTCTGCTACTAGCAACTACAATCCAGGTGCCGTAGACCCCAACACGGACAGTCTTCGCTTTTTCCTAGTTCCCGGTGGTGCTGGCACCAACTCATCTGCTGTGGGTGGCAATGTGTCTTACATTGCTCCTTATTCAGGGGCGGCGCCACTCGCAGTTACATCCTCCTCGTTCGATCAGCAAACAGGACAAATTTCCTTTACACCCAGCATATTACAGCGCTCATTGGTCGTTTACAATATCAGAGAGTTTAGAGGTGGTGTGTTTGTAGGTTCTTGCCAGCGCGAAATGACTTTTTTAGTGCAGTCGTGTACAAATACTCCTCCCAATGGCAACTTCTCCGGTGCTACCGCTGGTTCTATTGTTGACAATACCCACTTCGAAATCTGTAGAAACTCTGGGGCTTTTAGCCTCAGCATCAACCCCTTTCAGGCTGTCACCACCAATAATATTACGGTAACCACCTCAGGTTTACCTCCCGGTCTTACATTCACAACCACTGGCAATGGTACTCCCACACCTTCCTGCCTCATCTCTTGGACCTCAACTGGCACCGCACCTGGAGCGTACACTTTTTTTGTTACCTATACCGATAACAACTGCCCACTATCTGGCACGCAAACCATTGCTTACACCATCACCATTTTACCGCAGGCCACAGTCACTCAGTCTGTAATATCACCAGCTACTTGCCTCCAGCGAGCAGCTGTTTCTATCATACCTGCAGGTGGTGGCATCCCGTGGCGGGTTAAGATTTCTCGTGCTGTTTCACCTTTCGATACCATTCGCGCTTATACTGGTGCCACCGGTGCTTTTACAGATAGTTTATCTCCGGGCAGTTACACCATCACGGTGTTCCCAGCCACTGGCAGCTGCAAGTCTTCCGTGCCAGTTACCATTGCACCTCCAGTATTTGTTACTCCGGTCATTAGTTTCACCAGCCCCACTTTTTGTGGTGCTTCCGACGGCACTATTAGGCTCACTGGTTTGCTAGCTGGCACTACCGATACTATTAGGTATATGAAGGGTGGGGTAGCACAGCCAGCATTGGTGCGTGTCGTGGCTCCAGATGGTTCAGTTACGCTTACTGGCTTAGGTGCTGGCACTTACAGCAACTTTACGGTTACTTACGGTTTTTGTGTCAGCCTTCCGGTTGGGCCTGTTTCCTTAGTCAATCCACCTTTTACCATGCGTGCCCTTACAGGTGTCAATCCTCCTTATTGTGGCTTTTGCACGGGCTCAATTACTATTTATGGGCTCAGACCCGGTCAAACAGATACCATCACGTATTGGAAAGATGGTGGGCTTCAACCTCCAGTCATCCGTTTCATAGGTCCCGATAGCACTGCTACCATCACTGGTTTGTGTGCTGGGTTGTACAACAATTTTGTTGCTCGTACTGCTGGTAGTTGTGTGTCTAATGTTTTAGGTCCCATCACACTCACAGTGCCTCCCTTCACAGCACGGGCTGTCACTTTCACCAATCCCTCGTATTGTGGCTTCTGCAATGGTGCTATGACCATTTTGGGTCTCCATCCTGCTCAGACCGACACGATCACATTCTGGCGCGATGGTATTCCTCAGCCTCCTGTAGTACGCACCATAGGCTCAGATAGCACTGCTACTATTACTGGTCTGTGTGCTGGTCTTTATACTAATATTGTTGTTCGTACTGCTGGCAATTGTGTGTCTAATACACTTGGCCCCATTACCCTCACCACACCGCCATTTACCATGCGTGACATCACTTTCACCAATCCTCCTTACTGTGGCATATGCACCGGTACCATCAGATTATTCGGCTTACACCCAGGTCAAACCGACACAATTACTTATTCCAAAGACGGTGTGCCTCAGCCAGTCATAGTACGCACTATACCTGCCGATAGCACAGTAACGATAACAGGACTATGCGCAGGCGTTTACAGCAACTTTGTAGCACGTACTGCTGGCATTTGTGTGTCTAATACTTTGGGTCCAGTTACGCTCACCGTACCACCTTTCACCATGCGTGCTTCTGCCCACACCAATCCCGATTATTGTGGAGTGTGCAACGGTGTTATTCGTCTGTTCGGTTTATTTCCCGGACAAACAGACACTGTTACTTACACCAAAGATGGTGTCGCACAGCCTCCACGCATCCAGGTCGTAGGTGCCGATAGCATCATTACTATCTCTGGGTTGTGCGCAGGTGTCTATGACAATTTTATAGCTCGTACTGCTGGCGTATGTGTTTCTAATACACTCGGGCCAGAGGTGCTAACTGTGCCACCATTCACCATGCGTGCCCTCACCTTCACCAATCCTCCTTACTGTGGCATTTGCACCGGTACAATCACACTCTATGGCCTATATCCCGGTCAAACCGATACTATCACCTACACCAAAGACGGTGTGGCCCAAACCCCAATAGTACGTACCATAGGTGCTGACAGCACCGTTACCATTACAGGTCTTTGTGCAGGTCTCTACGACAATTTCATTGCCCGCACAGGTGGTGTTTGCGTGTCCAATACGCTCGGCCCTGCCAACCTCACAGTGCCACCATTCACCATGCGTGCACTCACCTTCACCAATCCTCCTTATTGTGGCATTTGCACCGGCACCATCACGCTCTTTGGTCTATATCCCGGTCAAACCGACTCTATCTATTATACCAAAGATGGTGTACCTCAAACACCTATTGTTCGCACTGTAGCTGCCGATAGTACTATTATTCTTACAGGTCTTTGTGCGGGTCTCTACGACAATTTCATAGCTCGTACAGGTGGTGTTTGTGTGTCCAACACACTTGGCCCTGCCAACCTCACTGTGCCACCATTCACCATGCGTGCCATCACCTCCACCAATCCCACCAAATGTGGCTTTTGCGATGGTCAGGTGAAGCTATTTGGTCTTTATCCCGGTCAAACAGATACTATTTCTTACAGGCTCAATGGTGTACCTCAAACTCCGCTCGTATTCAATATCAATTCAGATAGTCTCATCACCATCACAGGGCTATGCGAAGGTGTCTACTCCGATTTTGTAGCCCGTACAGGTGGTGTTTGCGTGTCCAACTCTTTAGGTCCTGTTTCATTAGTAGACCCACCCATTACGCCTGGATTCAACTACGTAGTGCGCGAAGATTGCCGAGCAGATACGGTTGAGTTCACCAATACATCATCCCCCGCTGCCGACCTCACTTACAAGTGGTTCTTCGGCGATGGCGACTCCTCTACTGCCACCAACCCTAGCCACATCTACTACCTGCCTGGCACCTATAGGGTAGTACTCATCATCACCAACACACGTTGTGTCGATAGCATTGTTCGGCTCATTCCTATCACCAATCTGGTTAAGGCGGGCTTCATTGCCAACCCCGATAGTTTTGTGTGTACTGGTACACCTGTTACCTTTACCAATACTTCATTGGGTGTGCAGCTCAAGTATCTGTGGACCTATGGCGATGGTAACTCAGATACATCTGCCAATACAGTTCACGTATACTCCAATACCGGCACTTACAATGTAGTCATGGCTTTGTCCAACTATGTACCCTGTTTCGATACTGCTCGCACTGTTATCACCGTCGACTCTATCAGCGATATCAGTGTGCTGGCTACAGATACTGTTTTGTGTGGTGGGCGCTCCGTCACGTTCTCAGGTATATATTCCAGTATAGGCAACACCGGTATCAAGTGGACCTTCGACAATAGTTCCCAGATTGCCAATGTCAATCCTGTCATTCACGCCTTCGAGGGGTCAGGTCAGCTTACGGTTCGTTTCGATGCTTATTATCGTGCCTGCCCCGATACTTTTGCTACTCGCAAAGTATGGGTGTTCGATCATCCGCAGGTCTACATTGGTCAGGATACTTCCATCTGCCCCGGTAGCAATGCCATTCTCCTCACCGACCGTCACAATACCGAAATTCCTACCACTCGCTGGCTCTGGAGCGACGGCAACCGCACCAACTCTATGAAGGTCGTTAGCCCCGGCACTTATTGGGTGCGCATCACCGTCGATGGTTGCACCGCTACCGATTCGGTAGTAGTCGCAGAAGATTGCTACATGGATGTTCCCAATGCATTTACCCCCAATGGCGATGGTATTAACGATTACTTCCTTCCACGTCCACTACTTGCTAAAGGCCTCACCTCCTTTAGCCTGTCTATCTTCAATCGTTGGGGTCAAACAGTCTTCGAAACCAACAATACCGAAGGCAGATGTTGGGATGGCAAGTTCAATGGCACAGCGCAGCCCGAGGGTGTGTATGTATACCTCATAGAGGCTACATTCAAGGATGGCCAAACAGAAAAACATCAGGGCAATATCACCCTCATGCGCTAGTAGTTATAGGTGGTTGTTTATTCAAGCACTGCCCGTTGCACCACGCTCCATGCTTGTGGCTTATCCGCAAACAATGCCTTGGTCCTTCCCCACGTATCCTTAAAGAACTCCGAAAACCTATAGTGGTTCAGGTGTGCTTCGCTTTCCCAGTGGCTATACGTAAAGAATATAGCAGAGTTACCACTGTCTTGCCACAGCTCCAGGTGTCTGCATCCTCCAAAGTGCCTTATCCTTTCTTTCCGCTCCTCAAATAGCTGTTTGAAGTCGGCTATCGCTTCTGTCCTGAAGGTCATCTGTACTATCCTTACTATCATTCACTGCTATATTTTATTTGGTTATATTCGCTCCCCATCCTCAGCCCCAGCAGCATTGCCGCACTACCTTGGTTCACACATATCTCCACATATCCGTTTTTGTTTATGCGGCACAGGCACTCTCCGGGTATCACATCATTATACTGTGTGCTTAGGGTGTTCAGCGTATACACATTCATAAACCGCAGCACAAACCTGCCATTCCTGCTTATCGCTTGCAGTCTTTTAGCCGTCATATCTGTCACCACATTGCCGTAGTGGTCTATGTATATCACCTTGCTGTTGCTATTATCGTTGGGGGTAGCAGGAGTCGCTGTTATTCGTTTGGGTGTTATGGGTTGCAGCCCCGCATTGTCGGGTGTGGTAGTCGTCAGCATTCTTATCGTTAGGGCCATTTGCACCACCCAGTCCTTAAATCGCT
>CAMDNC010000048.1 GCA_945902755.1 Flavipsychrobacter stenotrophus | reverse complement strand
CTACAGGCGTAGACTTCACCGTTACTGAGGTAGTATATATCGTAGATGGGGCACAACCGGGTTGGGTACTGCCGTCGCTAACTGTTAATGAATAAATAGTAGTTGCTGTAGGACCTGCTGTAGGATTGGCAGCTGTAGCTGACGACAACGAAGATCCACTCCAGTTATATGCGCTAGCGCCGCCGCTACCGTTGGCTGTAAGCGTTACGGTACCGCCCGCACAGATAGTGCCACTGTAAGTCGGCGCTGCTATCGGTGTAGCATTTACTGTTACCGATGTCGTATACACATCGGTAGGTGCACAACCGTTATCGGTTGTACCATCGCTAACAGTTAGTGAATAAACACCCGTTACCTTTGGTGTGTCAGTGGGGTTCTGAACTGCTGATGCAAACGCTGAAGGACCGCTCCAAGAATACGTATTAGCGCCTCCTGATGGGTTAGCAGTTAGCGTAGCTGTACCACCTATGCAGATGTATCCATTATTGGTAGGGGCTGCTATAGGCTTACTCTTCACCGTTACAGACGTAGTATATATGGTAGCTGGTGCGCAACCTGCTGCTCCACTACCATCGGTTACAGTCAGTGAATATACTGAAGTAACAGTAGGTGTAGCGGTAGGATTGCTCGCTGTGGTTGATGATAATGATGGTCCACTCCACGAGTATACACTTGCTCCTCCAGATGGATTGGCAGTAAGTGTTACGGTTCCTCCTATACAAATTGGACCACTGTTAGTAGGTGCTGCGGCTGGAGAAGGGTTAACTGTAACACTAGTGGTATACACGGTAGATGGAGCACATCCTGGCTGTGTGCTACCATCACTCACCGTCAATGAATACACATGTACGCCAGTAGATGGTGTAGCCGTTGGGTTGGCAGCAGATGCACTGGATAAAGAAGAACCGCTCCAATTGTAAGTATTAGCTCCACCCGATGGATTAGCTGTAAGTGTAACCGATACACCATTACAGATCGGTCCATTGTTGGTGGGAGCAGCAACTGGGGTAGCATTCACGGTAACAGAGGTCGTATACACAGTGGCTGGTGCACAACCATTGTCAGTAGTACCATCAGACACCGTTAACGAATACACACCGCTAGTTGTTGGCGTTGCAGTGGGGTTTTCAGCAGTAGCACTGTAGGACGAAGGGCCACTCCACACATATGTGTTAGCACCACCTGAAGGGTTAGCTGTCAGCGTTACCGTTCCTCCTGCGCAAATATAACCGTTGTTAATTGGTGCAGCAGTAGGCGTAGACCTAACAGTGACTGTAGTTGTATATATAGTAGCAGGAGCACAACCAGGTTGGGTGCTACCATCGCTCACTGTCAATGAATAGGTACTAGTAACAGTAGGCGTAGCGGTAGGACCTGCTACGTTAGTTGCAGACAATGATGGGCCACTCCAGCTATACGCACTAGCACCGCCAGAAGGGTTGGCACTCAGAGTTACAGTACCACCAGCACAAATCGCGCCACTGTTGGTGGGCGCTGCAGTAGGAGTACTGTTGACTGTTACGGAGGTGGTATAAACATCAGATGGTGTACAACCACTATGCGAAGTACCATCCGAAACGGTAAGTGAATATACCGTTGATGAAGTAATAGTCGCTGTAGGATTTTCAGTACTCGAAGATGACAAAGACGAGCCACTCCATATAAATGTATTCGCTCCACCAGATGGATTAGCTGTTAGCGTTACTGTACCACCAGAACAAATGTAACCATTGTTGGTAGGAGATGCTACAGGCTTAGATTTAACAGTCACTGATGTTGTATATACTGTCGTAGGAGAACATCCGGGATTAGCGGTACCGTTGCTAACCGTAAGCGAATAAACAGAAGTAGCTGTAGGAGTAGCCGTAGGATTGGCTGCCGTGGTACTAGACAAAGATGCACCACTCCAAGTATATACAGTAGCACCACCTGCAGGATTTGCAGTGAGCGTAACGGTACCTCCTACACAAATCGGAGCATTATTGGTAGGAGCTGCTGACGGAGTAGGATTCACTGTTACCGTTGTGGTGTAAACAGTCGATGGAGAACATCCAGGATTACCGCTTCCGTCACTTACCGTAAGTGAATAAACAGAAGTAACAGACGGCGTAGGAGCAGGATTGGCTATCGTAGAAGTGAAGCCATCTGAACCACTCCAAGAGAAAGCAGATGTATTAGCTCCGGGCACAGCAGACAAAGATGCGGTACCACCATTACATATAGGTCCGCCATTAGTAGGAGCAGCAGAAGGAACTGCGTTGATGGTAAGAGTTGCACTACCCTGAGTACCCCAACAACCAGCAGCAGAACGTGAACGGAAATAATAAGTACCAGATGTAGTAATAGATTCACTAGAAGATGTAGTGGATGTTGACGTACCACCTGATGTAGTACCTTGGTAATAAATCGTACCACCCGTACCACCAGAAGCAGTGATAGTAGTTCCTCCACAACGAACACCACCACCTGTAACGGTAACAGCAGTGGGAAGCGGATTAATGGTTACTTTGGTTGTTGCAGAATCGGCGGTAGGAGTTAAGCTACACTTATTGACAAATCTATAATAAGTAGTAGTGGTTATCGCAGATGGAAATGTATAAGTTTCGTTTGTGGCACCGGCTATAGTAGTCCAGTTAACGCTATCAGTAGACGAGCGCCATTGCATAGACTGACCAGTTGTAGCACCAGTAGCAGTTACAGTTGTAATTCCAGACCCGCAAAATGCAATATCAGTTGCAGCAACAGTGCCAGCTGATATACTAGTACAGAATGAAATTTCATGACCTCCCAATACTGGATTAGAACTGCTACGTGTATTACTGTCTATGTCCGTTGTTACCGACACAGGTGTACCACTAGCCAAGGGTAAGTTGGCTGATACAACTTGCAACCTCAAATTTGAAGTAGAAACAAATGAAGGCATTATGTTTTTGCTGTTTGCATTTCTACCAAAAGATGATTGGAAATCACCTAGTGTAGCTCTATCGCCAGAGGTAAATGCAAGAACGTTGCCACCACTTACGAAATAGTTGTTATAATCAATTTCACTGAATGTAGTGTTAGCAGCAGATGTATAAAATGCCCAGCCTTTATCTGAGGTTGAACTAGTGTTATCGTATTGATTCACAAATATGTTGTTCCTCACATCCAGATTGCCGCTCGAAGAGTTAGTGTAGAAACAAGCAGAACCAGTAGCCAAATTTTGACCAACGTAACTACTGTTTAGGTGAACGGTATTATGATAAACTTTAACTAGCCCAGTTCCACTCTCTATGTCAATACCCATTGGATAAAAACTTACAGAGGTTTGCGAGTAACACTTAATATCAGATATAAGATTATTGGCAACAAGGGTATTAGAGTTTGCATTGCCAATAACTAAAATAATACCTCTTGCACCACCACCTGTGGAAGGATAAGAATTTGAGATATTTCTAATTGTATTTCTAGTTATAGTACCATTCAGACAATTTGACCCTACATATATTGCATTATTAGCACCAGTACCTGTAGAGGTGGAATTAGACGTTATGTTCTCGAATAGATTATTGGTAATTGTGGCGCCTCTAACACCACTACTGAGGTACACACCAGCAACTGAATTAAAAGAAGTAGTAACACCCAAATTACGAATTGTATTATTAGATATTACTGGGTTAACCATATTAAACAACATGATATCTCTGAATCCATTTACTGTAGCTGCATTGTAGGTCGCTGGACCAAATGTGTTATTATTAATAACCCAATTGTCTAAACCACCATTAGACGCAGCCGCAGTAGTACCGCTTGCATAAATTGGGTAATAGAAAGTTCTAAAACTATTACCTTCAATAGTAACTGTATCATTATCCAGACCTGAACTGGTAGTTGGGAAAGTACCATTATCTAATCCAGCAAGAATACCATAGTTGGTAGTGGTATTAGAACCACCAACAAAAACTATATTTTTCAAAGATATATTCCTACAACCTGGCCCAGAACTACTAGTGCTAGCTAACCAAAGATTAGCAAAAGTTGAAGTTGATGTACTGTTAAGTGTAAGGCTTCTGCCACCGGCATTTATACCATCAATATTGATATAGCGTGCATTCAACAATTTGATAATTGCATTGGTTCCAGAAGGTCCGTTAACTGTTGCATTTACAGATGCTGCAGGTCTGATAGTCAACGTATTGGTAGCACTTGCAAAAGCATTATTGTTAAACGTAATTGGGAATGTTTCAGATGGATAAGTAGAAGTGACTAATTCAAAAACAACTGGACCGGTCATACATCTTGTATTGTATGCATCCGCTGCCAAAGTAATTGTATTGAAATCGCCGCCACTACCTACGGTATAAGTACCATTTAAGCCAACCTGATATGTATTCGGGTTAGTAGGGTGAGTAGTAACAGTATTCACATTTGATGCTACTAAGCTTAATCCCGTGTTAGAACCTACATAAGCACTATTGTCCTGAGCTATAACATAATATGAAACTACATCGGAAGTTGCTAATCCGCCCATTGTGGCAGCGGTGATTGTAAACGACCAAGTTCCACTAGTAGCTGTACCAGAAGACAACGTACCTGCTGCACTATACCAAGTACCTGCCCCCTTACGGAAATATACCCTAGGTACTAAAGCACCAGTTGTCGGTACTCCTGAAGGATCGGAAATAGTCGCCGTAAAAGTACGGTTAGTACTAGTTCCACACCCACTATTAGAATAAACAATAACTGGAGGTATGTTATCATTTGGAACACCGTCAAACTCATCAGCACCGATATCATATCCAAAACCGCCACCATTTGTAGAACCAACAGGACCAGGACGCACATCATTGTCATAATCTCTATCAAAACCTGCAAGCACCGTACCGTGAGATTCTATGTCGTTCGACGTTGTGCCCATATTTATATGCAAGTCACCCGTAGATGTGTTCGAGAAGGTAACTGCAGTAGCAGAGTAAGAATTGATGTCCGAACCAGTTATGGACCTCCAGTTTGCTATTGTTCTGTCAGTATTTTGCCAGTATCCTACTGTACTTGCATTTGCCGAATTTAGAATATTGTAATTAGATGCTCCAGCAGGCCATCCTGTGGTTGTACCAAAAGTGCCTATAGCGTCAGCAATAGCATAGTGGCCACCAGATCCACCAGTGCGGGTATTATTGAAAATATTATTCCTAATGTCTACGGTTGTAGAATAAGATGAACTATAGTTACCTCTGAGGAAACAGGCAGAATGTAGTGAACCTGATGTAACTGAACCGCCAATATGAATCGAGTTGTTGTATATCCTTAAAGGCATAGAATATGTGGCACTATTCATAATTCCGGTAAAGGAAGTATTGGTAGTTTCACCTATGCCTAGGGTAATCATGTTATTGATTATTGTAGATCCACTGATACCAGTGTTGGGCGACTGGATATGTATACCAATTACCTTTTGTGGTGTGAACGTAGAGGTTCCAGTACTTGCACATCTCAAATCATATATCTTATTGTTGGCTATATAAGGATCTTTGGCATTGGTAGTACTGATGCCCGCAACATTAGTTGCACTGGTGGTGGTATTGATGTTCCATAAGCTATAAATTGTATTACCAGTTATTGTCGCAAATGGTAAAGTATTGCCATAATAACAAATACCTGCAGTACCCACTATACCACCAAATGTTGTATTTGCATTGTTAGCTGATAAATTACGAATGGTATTGTTTCTTATAACCGCATTGGCAGAACCCTGATAAACTATACCTACATTATAACTAAATGACCCAGTACCGGCCTGAGTAATATTGGCAATAGTATTATCAGCAATGATAGGAGCTTCATAAGTACTGTTGGCAATACTTGCATAAATACCCCAAAGCGTTTGCGTACCTGATGCTACTGTCGAGGAATGAATACTATTAGCGGTAGAAAGGCTACCTATTAGGTTGTTATTAATTACGGTAGTAGCAGTACCCGTAGCTTCAATACCATAGAAACCAGCACCAATAGATGTGGAGCTACCCAAAAGTGTAATAGAACCAATCGTATTATTTGATATATTCACAACACCAGGTAATGCTGCGAACGTAGTAATACCTCTGAATGCTATAGAACCATTCGAGCTGATGGTACGTGTTATCGAACCATTGCCAGTAGAAGCACCGATAGTATTACCGGTAGCAGTACCAACGTTGACACTACCAGATGTTATTTCTATTCCATACATAGCTCCAAACGTACCATTCATACTAATCGAACGTATAGCGTTTCCTTGCATAGAACTAGCTGGTGTTGCTGGGGCCCCAGAATACGTAATACCTCTGAAAGCAGTAGAGCTAGTAGTCGACAAAGTCATGACGCCTGTACCTGTCTCAGATGCATGACCTATAATATTGTTATTAATATTAAACCCAACACCAGAAGTAGCATTGTTGATCCAAATACCTCTTATTGTTTGGCTGCTAGAATATGTTCTGGTAGCTGTCTGAAAAATTCGATTGCCGTTAATATTCCATTCTCTGTTGCCATTTGCTATGTAAATACCACAAGTTTGAGTGGAAAGTGCATAGAAATTTGCGATGTTACAATTTGAAACTGTATTGCCACTATTTTCCTTTCCTGTAGTACCTGTTGCATAGATACAATTGTAAGGGAATAAACCTGAAGCATCTCTAATATCGCAGCTGTCTATGAGGTTATTATCATTACCAGTGGTAGCTGTTGTGGTACCGAAATAAACAACCCCTCCAATAGTGCTTGTTTCTGCGCCTCTTAAGTTTACAAATTTCAAAATGTTGTCAGACGCATCGTTGATGAACTGAATGGCACTGGTGTTAGACGTAGAAGAAGTACTGTTATTAACAATTGTAAGTGCACTTGTAGTACCTGTAGAACCAACTCTACCGTCTATTGTAATGTATTTTGCACCATTCAGGCTGATCAGTGCGCCCGAAACATTGCCACTTATTGTAAGAGCGGATTGCGGCCTGATAGTAAGACGTCGCCCAGGTCCAGCACACTGTAAACTACCAATGTTGATTGGATATGATTCACCGGTGTAAGTAGACTCTAGTTCTAATACCACGTTTCCAGACATACCCACAGCGTTAATTGCACCTATTGCGTTGGCGATCGAAGAGTAATCGCCGGTAGGGCCTACAGTTTTTATTCCACTCATAGCGCATGCAAGAGTACTAATAGTACCGTTGAGCGGTGAGGTGGTTCTGTACTTTGGACCACCCGTACACAAAGAGTTTACAGAGTATACCCAGAACCAATAAGGAGTATTGTCAGCCAAACCAGAAGCAGTAAATGCAGTTGATGGTCCGTAAGATACCACTACCCCACCCAATGCAGATGAACCAGCAGTATACTCAACACCATCTACCGGCGATGAAGGTGCGGTACTAGTTGTAGTACGTATAACCAAATATTTGTCTGCCAAGGCTGATGTCGCTGGTATAAATGAACCACTAACAGTGAATAATGTGGAACTCAGTGACAGCGCAAAGGGCTGTCCTGGAGGGGTAACGCAAACGGGAGGATTGATAACGGTAACAGTATAATCCCTCGCATTACCATAGCTAACAGACGTGGTAGGGCATGGTGGAATGGATGGGAATGTTGGTGAGCTATATACGCCCACTATCCTCATCCTGAATGTACCCGGAGTAACGCCAGATGGAATAGTAATGGGGATAACCTGACTCGGGGTCGTAATGGTATTAGTACCTCCTACACTCTCTGCAGCACTAAATGTACCATCTCCATCAAAATCTATCCA
This sequence comes from Flavipsychrobacter stenotrophus, assembly GCA_945902755.1. Lineage (GTDB taxonomy): Bacteria > Bacteroidota > Bacteroidia > Chitinophagales > Chitinophagaceae > Nemorincola > Nemorincola stenotropha_A. Next base: position 13,640 of record CAMDNC010000048.1, on the reverse strand, counting down.
CATCTGAACTTTGAATGATGTATAATAGGTAGGTGATGTATTTACTGTCACATTATAAGTGGTACCATTATATAACACTACCGATTGCGAACCTGTTAGGTTTGAGTAGTTTCCGGTACACGTGGTTGATGGGTCTGTTATGGCACTACTTATACCTACCAGCGAAGCAATGCTGGTGTTCATTGGAAAAAAAGAACAATCATTGGCAAAAGTAGGTGTACACGATGAGGCAGTAAGCGGACCTGCTGAAACTACATTGGTAGTAGCTGTACTACTACTAGGTGTACAAGTAACATTACATCTGTAAAAAGTAGTACTTGTTATACCTGTAAAATTGTAGGTAGCATTTGTGGCCCCAGTTATATTTGTCCAGCTACCTGTACTTGTAGGCGCCGATTGCCACTGAAACGTAAGACCCGAAGCAGCAGTGTAACCTGCTGTAGATAATGTGAATGGAGTGGTGGTTCCGCCAGCCATAGGCAAAACAGATGCCGTGCCTGGTGTGGGTGCACCGCTACAAACATTAACTCCCTGCCCTGTAACAGGAAGTATGCGAGTTGTAGACAAGCCACCACCAGAAATAGAAATCTCAGATGTTACAGAACCCAAAGCGGTGGGTGAAAATCTTACATAAAGTGGAACAGAAGTAAAACCTGGAACGGTGAATGAATAAGACTGTGGTGTAGAAAACCAAGTAGTACCATTAAATGAAAACTGGAATAATGATGAACCAGTGCTAACCGTTATGGGGCTAGATAACATGTAAGCAGCAGTTACCGTAAACACCTGAGCAGCAGAAGTAGTACTAACACCAACATAACCAAAATCTAAAGATGTAGGTGTGCTTGTGACTATAGGAGGCGGAGTAATGATTACAACTTTGTAATCTCTCACATTACCATAGTTGTTGGCTGTTGTTGGGCAGGGAGGTATAGATGGGAAAAATGGTGTGTCATATACACCTACAATCCTCATCCTGAATGTACCAGATGCTACACCTGCCGGAATAGTAATAGGTATCACCATGGTAGGCCCAGTCACAGTGTTAGTACCTCCTACAGATTCACCAGATGTAAATGTACCATTACCATCAAAATCTATCCACATCTGAACTTTAAAGGTAGTAGCGTAAACGGGAGATGTATTTACAGTTACATTATAAGTACTGCCCTTCAGCAAGGTTACTGAAGTAGAAGAAGTTAGATCAACATAATTGGTTGCACAAGTAGTCGATGGGTCTGTTATTGAACCTGATGCTCCTACCAATGACGCAATACTTGTGTTCATGGGGTAAGCGGAGCACTCATAGAAGAAAGTGGGGGTACAAGATGATGGTGAAAAATAGACAATCTGCACTATGGAAGATGTAGATGATATAGACGACGGCCCACAGGTGACAATACACCTATAATATAAGGTAGTAGTGACGCCAGGTAAAGTGTGGAGCATTGTAGTGGCACCACTGATATTTGTCCAACCGGTAGTACTATCTGCGGAAGATTGCCACTGATAAGTGATGCTACCAGTAGCCGATGAACCAGTTAAATTTAAATTGACGGGAGTAGATGCACCAGCAGTGGGTGATGAAGCTGTGGCTGTGCCAGCTACAGGAGTACCACTACATGCATTAACACCATTACCAGTTAATGAAAATGTTTGAGTAGCAGCTAAACCACCACCTGAAATTGATAGGTTAGCAGTTACAGTTCCTAATGCTGTAGGCAAAAACCTAACATAGAAGGGTACAGACGTGAATCCGGGTAGCGTAAAAGAATAGGACTGAGGGGTAGAAAACCAAGTAGTACTATTAAATGAAAACTCATAGTTGGAAGAACTAGTGCTTACTGTTAAAGGTGTAGATGTCATGTATGTTGCCGTAAGCGAAAATATCCTAGCTGCAGATACAGTACTTACTGTTACGTTACCAAAATTGAGAGCAGTAGGACTAGAAGTAACCGCTGGTGGAGGGTTAACCAAAGTAACGCTGTAGTCTCTTGCATTACCATAATTGATAGAAGTAGTGGGACAGGGCGGAATAGATGGGAAAGTTGGAGAACTATATACTCCCACTATCCTCATTCTAAACGTACCCGAAGCTACTGTAAGCGGAATGGTAATAGGTATAACCTGAGTGGGTGAGGTAATAGTGTTGGTACCTCCTACTGACTCATCAGTAGTAAAAACACCATCGCCACTGAAGTCTATCCACATTTGTACCTTGAAAGTGTTAAAATAAACGGGGGAAGTATTGACTGTAACGTTATAAGTACTTCCCTTTAATAAAGAAACTGATGTTGATGCTGTAAGGTCGACGTAGTTGGAAGTACAGGTAGTAGAAGGATCTGTTATTGCACCTGATACACCTATCAATGAAGCTATGCTGGTATTCATTGGGTAGCTGGAACAAGCATAAAAGAAGTTAGGGGTACATGAAGATGGCGCAAAATATGTCACCAATACATTTGAAGAATTGGATGAAAAAGAGGAACTGCTACAGGTAACCACGCATCTGTAATATAGCGTAGCTGTAACACCAGACATAAGATACGTCATTGTAGTAGCTCCGCTGATATTAGACCAACCTGTAGACCCATCAGCAGATGATTGCCATTGAAAAGTAAGACCACCAGACACCGTAGTACCAGTCAAACTTAAAGTAACAGGAGTAGCTGAACCGGCAGCAGACGGAGACGCAGTAGCTGTGCCAGCGGTGGGAGTACCCGTACACGCAGCAGCACCAGTACCAGTGACAGGAATATTGTATGTACTAGCTAAGCCACCACCTGTAATGGCCACATTGCCACTGTAAGCTATTGACGCTGTAGGATTGAACCTTACATATACGTTGGTACCTGTAAATGCCCCCGATGTGTATGAAATAGTATATGACGTAACCCATGTTGTGCCGTTATTTGACACCTCAAAATTTGTAGGAGCAGTCACTGTAACACTGCCAGAAGTAGGGTTAAGATTAACTCCATTCAAGGATATTATCTGTGCAGCTGAATTAGTACCCGTTGTAACACTTCCAAACGCAAGTGATGATGGGAAACTAGTAACTACTGGAGGTGGAGTCCAACGAAAAGTCAAACCATTTCCTGGCGTAATACTATTGTTGCGAGAACAAGTTGCAGTATTTGTCGACCCAGCAGTAGTTGAAGACCAATTGGATGTAGTGGTTCTGTTGTTAAAATCAGTTCCAGTAGCACCCACTATACCTACATGATATCCATAAGTTGTGGACGATGAAGAGGAAGTATTACCATACACCACTTCCACCATATTTGTCGTTTCATGAAGCCTTATCTGAAAATTAATAGGTCCAGTTGAGGATGACGAATACCTACAAGCATTCTGCCATTGCATTACAAAAATCCGGTTGGGTGCTGACCCAATTGTCATCCTGCTAATGTTTTGTGGAGATCCAGGACCGTTGAAGTACAAATCCTGACCCATTCCGGCTACACGATTAGTGCCCGACGAAAGAGGAGTATATGAACTTGATGGAGCAGAAGGACCAAATTGAATCCAGCCATTACAATTCATACCTACTTCTGTGTAAGTAACGCCACAATACTTGAACGAAAAGCCAATAGGAATCGAACCGAGCGACGCATCATCCCATGAAGTTTGAATTACAGTAGCCCCAGATAGCGGAGAATAAGAAGTGGAAGTTTGCGAAAAAATGTAGCTGGCTGCCGTCTGCCCGTAACCAGAGAAACCAACACAAATTGCAAACAATACAAGTAACGCTCTTTTCATAACACTGTATTTATTATTTTTCAACATTGCAAGATTTAATATACACAACAAAAAACAGGCTAAAAGCCAATGCCAGAGCGAGTTTCACTAAAAAAATGCTAACTCAACATTAACTTTAAGCTACAATACTGTTATAAAAATAAGTATTTGGTTACAATTTTAACAATTTTATTTTCGCCAGAAACACAAAATATTTTTTGCACGGAGGGTGTTTCAAATGAAAATTATAAAATCAAATTAATTATACATATTGCATTTACCACCTTGAAACAGCGCAGTTAAAGCATTAACAATAATACAGAATTAACATTCGACAGCGATATTTTCGTAAATTGCAAATTCTTTATGAACATACTTTTTTTCGAAGATTTAGGTGAGATTGCCTATGATACAGCGTGGGACTATCAGGAAAAATTACTGAAAGAAAACCTCAATATTAAATCTGAATGGTACAGCACGAAAAACACTGCTGCACCCTACAATCTTAACACAAAACACCACCTGCTTTTTTGTAGTCATCCGCATGTTTACACGTTAGGCAAAAGTGGGCATATTGAAAATTTGCTAATAAACGATACTCGACTTAAGGAATTGAATGTCTCCTTTTTCAAAACTAACCGTGGTGGAGATATTACTTATCACGGACCAGGGCAAATAGTTGGCTACCCTATTCTCGACTTAGAACACTTTGTAACTGACTTGGGAAAATACATGCGAAACCTAGAAGAAGTAATGATACGCATGTTGGCTGAGTATGGTATAGTAGCAGGTAGGCTTTCAGGATCTACCGGTGTATGGCTAGATGCAGATGTGCCTGACAAAGCCAGAAAAATATGTGCAATGGGTGTGAGGTGTAGTAGGTGGGTAACTATGCATGGCTTCGCACTCAATGTAAATACAGATCTCAAATACTTTGACTACATCGTACCCTGTGGTATTACTGACAAAACAGTAACATCAATGCAGAAGGAACTAGGTAAACAAGTAGATGAAACTGAAGTGAAAAATAAGCTAATAGAAAAAATGGAAGAAGTCTTTGAAGCAGAGATATTGACTACCCACCAACAATCCTATAAATAACCAACACTATGCAATATACCTCCAAACATTAACGTTATGGCAATGTAAACCCAAAATGAAAAAACACAATATTATATACCATTGGGGTGATAGGTCGCTGCAAATAACACTAGGCAACAATATAGCCAAGCGGATTCTTGCATTGTACATCTCTGAATTCATTCTCACATCGGGTATGGCTACCGTGTTTTTACTACAATCAATACCATTTAAAAACAATATAATAAATTGGATTGCCGCTAGTGGTTCGGCCGTTCTTTATTTATTGGCAGCATATCGGTTTCTTGCCAGAATATTGTATCGCGAACAGTTGCTTTTAGATAATAACTATTTGACGATAGTCAGAAAAACGCTACTATCCAGAAAAATAAACCGATTTGAGTGGCATAGTATAGGTATGCTACACTACGAAGGAAAAACACCAAAAACTGATCACCCGCTAAAGGGTAAGTCATTCGATTATTTTGGTTTCGAAACACAGGAACATCTTATACAAAGTTTGCATCACGAAGGAAATATGTATTTCGATACACCAAGTGGTCGTGTATACTTTGCCCCGGGTGTATACTCATGGGATGCTGAAAAAATGGTACAAATGATGAAAATATATACCGGCTCGTCTTTAAAGTTAGGTCCAGAATGGGAGGAGATGCTTCAAGAATACGACGATAACACCAATAGTTGACTTTCTAAAGTGCTACGTTGATATATCCCGATTCTAACAATACGCCATCTCTTCTCAATTTGTTTATATAGGTTGCTCTTCTGCCAAAATTTCTTTTGTCAATAATAATCTCTGGTAATTGCAGGCGTGGTATATCCACTATACATCGACCCATTGCGCCATAGAACTGGATAGAATAGGTGTGTGACTTAAAATCACTGTTGGGCAACTTCACCACCGCATGACTAAACACCCTGTGAGTGGTAACGTATTTTGGCAATATAAATGAAGCATCATTCATATCAATATCGGGATACGAAAGCTTAAAGCTGTAATGTGGCTGCCGCAAAGGTAATTGAGTGCCAGTTGTAATTTCTGGTGTATCAGTACTGTTAGCGTTTGACTTACTGATTGTGTTTATTGCTTGCGGTAAAAATTGCAATGTATCAGCCACTACTTTATAAACATTGCTACTCCAAGACAAACCAGAATTGAAAACGATACTTAATTTATAATACCCTACGCCTATCACAGGAGCACGATCGATGTAGAATTGCTCTCCCTTACCTACAAATTTTACATAGCCAATGGTAGCGAAATTAGTACTACTATCTACCGACCGTTTAACAGCTATCGATTTTACACCATCATATTGGCAAATCCATCGCAATTTCACCTGGTATCCATCACGCATTGCATCCAATGCAGGCAACATTGGCTGTGCATTACTCTGGCGGATGTTACCAAAAATAAATAGCAGCAAAATACTAAATGCCCGCAAAACGCTATCGCCATTCATGATATAAACGTAGTACAAAATAACCTATCAAAACATAAATTAGTTAAAACAACAATGACACAAAATAATTTGGGTGGTAGTTGTTAATTTTGCACCAACGCTGCCCGCCTTCACAGTGCAGTATCTATTTTACAAATTTGAAAAACAGTAGCTTTTTATTTTTTCGTTTTTGCCTGCTTCTATTGCTTGTGGGTGGGATTAGCGTGTGTACTTTGGCGCAGCCATCAACCCTGCCCATGACTCCAATTAGAGATACCAGCAAAGACAAAACTAATAATGGAAAATGGAAAAATGAAGAAGCTAAAATAACTTCTCACAAACTCAATTCTATTCATCTCACCCTACCCGACACCAACATACATTGTTACCATCGACGCCCTTTTGTGCAGCCTTGGGCAAGGGACATGGGCAATCCTGGCAGCCCGATAAACAACCTGTATTTTACACCCGAAAACCGCGTAGGCCCTACCTTAGGGTATCATGTGTTCGACAATTACAAGTTCAATATCGACAGCCTGAATTACTATAACACAGACAGACCTTATTCTATCTTTTCGTACCAAACCGCTGGCAGACAAGAGCATGTAGCCAGTATACTACACACACAAAACATTAGACCGAATTGGAACTTTGCTGTAGAATACAGAAAACTAAACTCACCTGGATATTATAAAATACAAAGAAACAACCACGACAACTTCTATCTGACAACCAACTACAAAAGCTTGAACCAAAGATATCAGCTAAACGCAGCTATGGTATATAATCTGCAACAGCATGATGAGAATGGTGGTGTAGTAAATGTAGAAGACCTTGACAGTGCAGCATTCAATAACAGAAAAACAATTAGCACAGCCTTCCAAAGCGAACAGTACAGCGCTACTCGCTCATCGGTGACAAATGTATTGCGAGAATTTACACTTCTAATTCAGAATAGCTACTCGTGGGGACATACAGACACCACCTACGATGAAAAGGACACTGCTGCATATACATACAAGCACACTCCCAGATTCAGCATCACCCACAACACTAGAATAAGCACCGAGGAACATCGATACAAAGACCTCACCCCCGACTCAACTAGATACACCTCTCTTTTTACCCGTTCTTTCCCCAATAAGGGTTCGGGATATTATGGTGCGGGTGGTGATTCGGTGTTTACCAGACAAAAATGGTTCTGGGTAGATAATAAGATACTCCTTAATGGATTTGTAGGTAAAGCTGAAAAACAATTGCAATTTACTGCGGGAGCAGGTATCCGCTACGACCAATTTATTTCAGACCCTGTGACCAAACTCACCACCGATAGTCCCTTTTTCAGAACAGGATATGACCGCAGCAGTGTTGCTAGTAGCTACATAGAAGGACAAATAAAACGAGAAGCTGCTACGCCTGCAGCTTGGGAGTATCAGGCTGCAACTCGCTTCTTAGTTTCAGGGCAATTTGCTGGCAATTTCTTACTCAATGCCAGTATCGGCAAACATGCTGCCAACAATAAAACATTCTTCACTGCTGGCTTTAGCCAACAATTGGGAAGCGCACCTTACAACTACACTACCTACCAGAATGTGTATGCATACAACAACTTTCAGCTATCAACAGAAAGCATAACCAATGTGTATGCAATGCTCAGCGTCGACAAGCTAAGACTACAAGGAGGCGCCGGAATATATTTACTTAACAACTACATTTACCTCAGCGCTAGTCAGTTACCAAACCAATATACCCTACCGTTTTCTATACCTCAGGCATGGCTTAGAAAAGTCTTCAGAATGGGCAATTTCTACTTAGACAATGAAATAGTATATCAATTGGCAGACAGCAGCTTACCTGTTAATATTCCCTCGCTGATGGGCAGGCATCAATTTAGTTTTGAACGGGCATTGTTTAAAAACGCGATAAAAATAGTTTTGGGTGTAGAAGGCAGATACAACACAGCCTATAACCCGGCTGGATATAGCACATTAATGAACAGATTCTATTACCAAAACCAGATCAACATTACAAACACACCTGAGTTATCTGCATTTCTTAATTTCCGAATCAAACGATTCAGAGCCTTTATTATGGTAGATAACCTGCAACAACGTTTTGCTCGCAATGCTGTACTTTACACAGGAGTACCCATAGCAAATTATAGCAATACTGAAAAAGAATATGTACCCGTATTTGCTACTCCAAATACCATGCTACGATTTGGGTTCAACTGGGCAATGGTCAATTAATAAATACAACATGTTCATATAACAACCTACAGATTTCCGGGTCCGTACCCTTGCTTCAGCAGGAATATTTTTCGTACTTTCGACAACCGGCGATTTTTTGTGTATTATAAAAACTATACTGCAAAGCACACAATGCAATTAGAAAAATAGAACTATGAAAAAACTTGTACTTGGTATAGCAGTAATTGGATGTGCTAATGCAACGATAGCTCAGCACAACATGGGTATAGCTAATAACAATTGGGGTAGCATCAACGGGGTATTCTTAAACCCTGCTAATATAGCCGAAAGCAGAGAATATAAATCTATAACATTTGCAGGTATATCATATGGGGCCGACAATAACGCTGGCGCCATCAGTGCACGAGCAGGTTTTAAGGTAGCTGTGGGTGATGGAAAAAGTAATAATATGTTCAGATACTCTAACAACAGTAGTGTGAGTATGATGGCACCATTTATGAATATAACAGGCCCTTGTGTAATGCTAAGACTTGGCAAAAACAATAGTATAGCTTTCACCTCCAGACTCAGGGCTATGAATCAGTTTAATGACTTCGACCAAACACTTTTCAGATCATTAAACGATCCTACTTATGTGCCTACAGAAAACAATCAGAACTCATTAAAAGACTTCGTGTATACGTTAAACCTTTGGAGCGAGCTAGGTGTAACTTATGCTGGTGTGCTATACAAAAAAGGCCATCATAAACTGAAAGGGGGTGCTACACTCAGATATCTAGGTGGTATTGCCTATGTAGCGCTACAGGGTAATAACATGGACGTTAGGTTCACACAAGGCACTAATACATTCTTTGCAAGTAATACCGACCTTACCTACATGAGCAATATCCTAAATACAAGAAATGCTCAAGGTAATGACATATCGAAGGGTTTTATTACTGCTATATCTAACGGAAACTTTGGCAGAGGAGTAAGTGGTGACCTAGGACTAGTTTATGAATACAAACCTGCGGACAGTAAAAAAAGTGAACGATACAAATCAAGGTTCTCCCTGGCGTTGTGCGATGTAGGTAGTATTGTGTACAACGAAAAAGTCAGTACTAATGAGCGCATAACTGGTGAAGGAAACCTAAAGAGTTCTAATATAATAACCAATGTAAAAAACTTTGAAAACATGCGCAACTATGTAGTGGCGAATGGCTACGAAGTGGAAATAACTAAAAAAAGTGTAAAGCTGAACATGCCTGCTCGTCTTATGCTAGCAAGTGATGTGCATTTACAAAAAGAATACTACCTTAACTTCTCTCTGCTTGTTAACCTAGCCAATAGACAAATCCTAGGCAACTCCTACTACAACCAATTTACTATTACACCCAGATACGAAACTAAAAAAATGAGTATAGGCATACCGCTCACCTATAGTACTCTCTCCAACAGTTTCAAAACGGGGGTTGGTTTATTTTATAAAGGTTTTTTTGTAGGCAGCGACGACATGTTGGCAATAGTTTCTCGAAGCCAATACGGAATAAATTTGTATGCAGGTATCAACATGCTGATTTACAAATAAGCACAATAGCGATGCGCACACCTATTAATTTTAACATCTATTAACAGTCTCATTATCAGTGAGATGCGATACAGTTTTATACCTGTTAATGGCAACTTATAATATTACGTTTTAACGTAGCTTTAACCCTACCAAACGAATAGCCACAACGATTAAAAGTATTTTTGTACCTACCTCAAATGAAATGCATTAATTACTTTATGTGGCGGTATTCATTAGTATTGCTCTTACTTACAAGTGCATTCCACTTTGCTAGTGCGCAAAATGTTGTGTTTACAGCTGTTGCTGGTGCCAATAAGATAGGCGTAAAAGATCAGGTGGAGGTGCAGTACACTATCAGAGATGCTCAGAATTTACAATCGGTTTCTAATCCTTCTGATGCTGACTTTATTATAGTAGGTGGCCCATATCAGTCACAGAGCTCTAACACGTCTATTACGGGCAACAAAGTAGTGACATCCCAGAGCCTGTCACTGACTTATGTAATTCAACCTCGCAAAGAAGGCACATTCACCATTCCTCCTATCACTGCTCGCGACGCTGCAGGTCATCAATACCAATCTAATGCTCTAACTATTCAGGTGGTACCGGGCACAGTAGTTCAGCAGCAGCAGCAAAGACGTTCAAGAGGATACGATCCTTTTGCAGGTGATGATGACGTACTAGCATTAATGCGACAAATGCAGCAGATGCAACAAATGCAGATGCAGCAGATGCAACAACAACGTGGTAGACAAGCTCCTGCACAGCCCACCCCAAACGAACCTGATCCTCCGGTAAACGATGCCGAAATAAAAAAGGATCTTTTCATAAAAGTCACCGCGGATAAAAACAAGGTGAAAATAGGCGAGCAAGTTACCATCAGTTACAAATTGTACTCCCGCATACCTATGCAAATGGGAATCTCTAAATTACCCTCTTTAAATGGCTTTTGGACGCAAGATTTTGAGATACCCAAACAAATGAAACCGACGGAAGAAGTGCTAGATGGCAAAAAATATCAGGTTTTTTTGCTAAAAAAATCTGCACTGTTTCCTCAGCAAACCGGCAACCTAGAACTGGACCCTGCCGAGGCAAAAGGTGTAGCTAGAATAGTGCAACAAGTGCGCCGTAAAATGTCGGACATGTTCGACCCATTTGGTGCTGGTACACTAATGATGAACGACCCATTCTTCAACAATACCTTCTACAACACCATGGCATACAAAGATGTACAGGTGCACTTGAAAAGTAGTCCGGTAAAAATATCTGTAACACCACTACCAGAAACAGATAAACCTGCTAGTTTTGGGGGCGCAGTAGGTAAGTTCAACATCAGCAGTAAAATGGATAAAAAGACGCTGAGTACTGATGATGTAGCCACATTGACACTTAACATAACCGGCAGCGGAAACCTGAAACTGATTGAAGCCCCCAAATTAAATCTGCCAAATGGTCTCAACACCTACGACCCAGTAACGATAGATACTATTACTGGCAGAAGTACTACAATTACTGGCTCTAAAATCATTACTTACGTTATTACCCCCCAAACTGCAGGAGACTACGAAATTCCGCCTGTTTCGTTCACCTACTTTAACCCCGAAACCAATAGCTATGTAACTGAAACAACAGAACCTGTAAAGCTAAACGTAACTCCCGGAAAGAGAAGTAACAACCAAAAATCAGGCACCAACAGTGTTAGTTACAAAGACATTCACGAAATTGTGAAGCAACCTCCTGCTACTTATTATTCCAAACCAAGTCCGCTGATGTTTACTGCCAGTTATTGGTCGGCTTACGTACTACCACTTGCTTTATATTTTGGAATGGTTTACTGGAAACGTAGAGATGAAGAATTATCTAAAGACACAACCCTGTTGCGTAGAAAAAGAGCAAACAAAGTGGCACTACAACGACTAGTAACGGCCAAAAAGCTACTGCAACAACAAAACAAAAAGCCATTTTACGAGGAAGTTTCCAAAGCCATATGGCTCTATCTAAGCGATAAACTATCTATACCATTATCTAGTCTATCGCGCGAGACTGCGACAGAAGCTATGAATTTACGAAAAGTGCCTGTAGATGTACAGAAAAAGCTAGAAGACGTGATTTGGGAGTGCGAAAATGCACTATATGCTAGTGGTGGTTCTCGTCAGATGTCTGACACCTATGAAGATGCAGTAAAAGTAATCAGTAACCTTGATGATATTTTCAAAGCATGAACAAAATAATAGGAATATCGGCTTTGTTTTTGCTTATGACCCTCTGTAGTTATGCAGTTGATAATAATTCGCATTGGAAAAAAGCTACTTCCTTCTACTTACAAAAACAATACGATAGCGCTGCCAAATACTTTGAGCTCGTTGCAGCAAGCAAGCCCCACAATGCAGAGTTATACTACAATTTGGGCAATGTTTATTATCGTTTAAACCGCATCGCACTTGCTGTGCTAAACTACGAACGGGCACTACGAATAAACCCTTCGTATTCAGACGCTCAAGATAATTTAGCCATCACTCATGCTCGTATAAACAATCATACATTACCTCCTGATGACATATTTTTTGTTTCATGGTGGAAGTCTATAACTGCCCATACAAATGCTTCTATGTGGGCAATAATAGCACTGTTCTTTTTCTTTCTTTCTATTATTGTTTTGTGGGTAAGGAAATATGCCACATGGGGTAACAAACTGCCTATTCAACTTCCTGGAATAAGTGGTTTTATTTGTGTTGTGTTCTTGATATTCTGTTATAAGTCTTCTCGCAATTACACTCACTTCAACGGTGCAATAGTGATGGAAAATGATGCACCATTAATGAATGAACTACAAAAGGGAAAACCAATTGCATTGATACCAGAAGGCACGTCAGTCACAGTTTTGAGACAAAATGGCAACTGGGTTGAGGTGAGTTTACCCGATAGTAGATCTGGCTGGGTGTTATTATCACAAATTGAAAAAATCTAACTTTCAAATACCGACCAATCATCTTTTTTCGAATCGATACCTTTGATCACTTAACATCTATAATCATACAAGATAATTTATCAAAAACTAAAATGCCTGAGATGATAAAATCACTCAGGCATTTCAGTTTAAAAGAAGTCTAAATTTTCTCTGTTTTATTCGTCGACATCTACTGCTGGCCTACGGAATGTCTCCTCTATATCGCTGTCTGGGTTGTCTGTTTGCCTCACGCCATCTAGCATAGTAGCATCAGCCTGACAATCGTCGAAACCAGCCGGTTGTTCAAACCTTTTGTTAGGGTCAATTCCAGTTTTGCTATCTGCGTAAACACGTCTCATAAAGTACGCCCAAATGGGCAAAGCAGCAGCTGCACCCTGACCCAAACGCTCACTACGGAATCGAAACTCTCTATCATCGCAGCCCACCCATGAACCCGCTAGCAACTGCGGTGTATAACCTATAAACCAAGCATCTGCCTGATTATTGGTAGTACCTGTTTTACCAGCTACATCGTTGTGTATACCATACCTGTATCTAAGGCGACCACCTGTGCCCGCATTCACCACTCCTCTCATCATCTTCACCATCTTGAACGCAGTATTACTGTTGATGAGCTCTTTCTGTTTGGC
>CAMDNC010000047.1 GCA_945902755.1 Flavipsychrobacter stenotrophus | reverse complement strand
CGACTTGCAAAGTAGCCAAGATTGTCCCTGTCCAAATCATGCCCAGCATTAACGCCTAGCCCATGAGCCATAGCGGTTGCTGCAGCAGCTACATATGGTGCTACGGCAGCCTGTGGATTAGTGGTATACAATCGGGCATAGTTTTCAGTGTATAGCTCTATTCGGTCGGTGCCGGTATCAGCTGCTGCAACTATTATATCTGTGTCAGGGTCGGTAAATATCGATACCCTTATTCCTGCGTCCTTGAAAATAGCCACCACATTTCGCAAGTAGTTTTGCTCTTTAATTGTATTCCAGCCATGATTAGATGTTAGCTGCCCTGGGTTGTCTGGCACTAGTGTCACCTGTGCAGGCTTCACATCTAGCACCAGTTGCACAAATTTTTCTTCCTTTGGGTTGCCTTCTATATTAAACTCTGTAGTGAGTATTCCCGACAGTTCCCTTACATCACTATACCGTATATGTCGCTCATCAGGGCGCGGATGCACGGTAATGCCATCTGCACCAAAACGTTCGCAATCGGCCGCTACCTTCAGCAGGTCAGGATTATTGCCACCTCGGCTATTACGAAGAGTAGCAATCTTATTAATATTTACGGAAAGCTTAGTAGTAGTAATCATTTGCGATACAAAAGTAACCCTAAGCACCGAAAATAACCGAAATTTCATAACTGCTATTACCTATACACTCATTGGCTTAGTAGCATTTTAGCGAGCTAATTATTACCTTCGCCCATCATTTGTTGCAGGATAACTATATCAAGCAAGGCAATAACCAACTATGTTATTTAACTCCATAGAGTTTGTAATTTTTTTCATACTTGTTACCGGGCTATACTTCATGCTCCCGCACAGGTTCAGATGGTTTTTGCTGCTGGTGGCTTCCTGTTTCTTCTACATGTTTTTCAAGCCAGTCTATATCCTTATACTTGGCTTCACCATAGTTATAGATTATTACGCAGGCATACTGCTTGAAAACGAGCCCAGTAAAAAGAAAAAAAAGAACTACCTCATCATGAGCCTTGTAGCCAACATTGGTGTGCTGGCCGTGTTCAAATACTTCAACTTCATTAATGACAATATCTCTGACGTAGCCACGTATTTCGGCTACAAAAACCAAATCCCCTATCTAAATATTTTACTGCCTATAGGCTTGTCCTTTCATACGTTTCAGGCTATGAGCTACACCATTGAGGTATACAGAGGCCACCAAAAAGCTGAAAGAAACTTTGGCATCTACTCACTTTATGTGATGTTTTACCCACAACTTGTTGCAGGTCCCATTGAGCGTCCACAAAATATGCTGCACCAGTTTCATGAAGAGCACAAGTTCGATTACAAGGCTGCTGTTAGTGGTCTTCGGTTGATGCTATGGGGTATGTTTAAGAAAGCGGTTATTGCCGATAGGTTGGCTCAGGTGTCAGATATTGTATTCGACAATCCATACCAACAATCGTCGATGGCGATACTTATTGGATGTATATTCTTTACATTTCAGATCTATTGCGATTTTTCGGGCTACTCAGATATTGCCATCGGCTCGGCCAGAATAATGGGGTTTAAGCTCATGCGAAACTTTGACCGCCCCTACAGTGCTACCAGAATATCAGAATTCTGGAGGCGTTGGCATATATCATTGTCTACTTGGTTCAAAGATTATTTATACATACCATTGGGTGGCAACAGAGTACCCATGGTTCGCAAACAAATCAATCTTTTAGTTGTTTTTTTGGTAAGTGGTCTTTGGCATGGTGCCGACTGGAAGTTTATAATATGGGGTGGTCTGCATGGGTTTTATCAGGTGTTCGGCAATGTCACAGAATCCGCAAGGCTAAAGATCAGACAAGCCATAGGATTGGAGAAAATAAAATGGCTCAATGACAACCTGCAACGTATCATCACCTTTGGGCTGGTGCTTGTGGCATGGGTGTTTTTCAGGGCAGATAATAGTAAAAACGCTATTTACATGATTGGCCGACTATCAGGTGTAGTCAACGAAATAAAAATCATGGCAAGTAAGGGTGCCTTTTCTTCTGGCATTGCCATAGAAACCTATAAAATGATTTTGTGTTGTTTGTCCATAATAAGTATGGAAGCCGTACATTACCTGCAGCGAAAGCACAGTATCAGCCAACTCATAGATAGTAAGCCATTGGTTGTGCGCTGGGTCATATACTATTCAGTTGTAATGATAATTATGTATTTCGGAGTTTTTTCCAGCAGAGAATTTATTTACTTCCAGTTTTAGACAAGATGAAAAGATTCGTATACAAGCTGCTTTTGTTTTGCATAGTGCCTATGGCTCTGCTTCTGCCGCTTGCTTATGTCACAGATGCTGGTCTACACAAATCACGACATTTCTTCTTTGCTGAGTGGAATGATCTCTTTGATGGAAAGATAAATGCCGATATGCTAATCAATGGCTCTTCGCGTGCATGGGTGCAATTTTCACCCTATATAATAGACTCTTCATTAGGTATCAACTCTTACAATCTTGGCATGGATGCTACGCCTCCAGATATTCAATACGAACGACTAAAAGTGTACCTCAGGTACAATAAAAAACCCAAATATATTCTGCAAGAGGTGGGCTATGTTACTACTTTTTTCGCTTCCAGACATCTACCTAATTATCAACAGTTTTTACCTTACCTCTCAGATTCCGCTATATGGAGGCTGTACAAAGGTCTTTACCCCAATGTTTCGTTGGTAGAAAGGTATTTTCCGCTTTATAAATACAATAACCAACTACCCATAATAAAAGAAGGATTGCAGAGCTACTTTGGAAGGGGCATTACATCTGGCAAATACAAAGGTTATATGGGTCAGGAGCGATATTGGGATAGTTCTTTCAGCGAAATGGTAAAATCAAATCAAAAAGGATTTGATTGCAAAATTGAGCCCAAAGCACTAGCCACCATGGAGCAATACCTTACCATGTGCAAAGAAAACGACATACAGATATTTCTTGTGTACCCTCCCTTTTATTATGAAGCCAACAGATATATAGTGAATCACCAACTTATACTCAATAAACTGCGCGAACTAGCAAGGAAGTATGATGTGCCTTACTTAGACTATCGAAACACATATCTCGACTCTAGCAGGACATACTATTATAACAGCCAGCACCTCAACAAAAGGGGCTCTGAGCTATTCACCCAAATGCTAGTAAATGATCTAAAAAAAATAGTACCCGCGTTCAGAAAACCTGAGTCAGATACTACCCAATCTAATTAACGTTTAACTTACTTTTTTTCCTTTTTCTTGAAGACGCCCTTAACTTTATCTAGGAATTTCTCTTTAGATATCACACGCACTTTTATCATGCGTATATCTTTATTAGGGCGGTCATTAGGATCAACAGGTTCTGCTGATATTTTCTCCACTACGTCCATCCCCTCTATTACCTCCCCAAAAACTGTATAGTTACCATCCAGGTCTGGGGTGCCACCAATTGTTTTGTATATCTCGCGTTGCTCAGCAGTGTAGTTGCGCCCTGATCGTTTGCTTTTGCTATCTAGTTCTGCATCGGTAAACGTTTTGCCTGTTACTAGATAAAACTGACAAGGCGAGCCAGATTTGTCAGGCGTTTGTTCTCTTGCCACCCCTACAGCGCCTCTTTTGTGAAAGGCCACATCATTTATTTCTGCAGGTATTGTAGTGCCTAGCCCACCGTTGCCTAATGCCTGTCCTGGCTTAGCCTGTTTAGACTCTGGATCTCCGCCCTGTATTACGAACTGTGGAATGCAACGATGAAAAAGTGTACTGTCGTAAAAATGCTCGTTGGCCATTTTCACCATATTGTTGGTGTTGAGCGGAGTATTGTCATAGAGCATCAACACTATATTGCCATATTCAGTTTCAATTTTAATTTTGTTTTTCTGTGCATTTGCACTCAAAGCAACAACAACTACTGCGGCTAATAATAATGATATTTTTTTCATACTAATGATATTGATTGTTAGTGACTTAGTTTGGTAGCTGCAAATTATATAATTTGGGTCTAACAACTACTGACCTACTGAAAATAAATGTGGCTACATCAATTTTTCTTTTCTTGGCATAGTTCTACCAGTACACCATTTGTAGACTTAGGGTGAAGAAAACAAACGAGCTTGTTATCAGCGCCATTTTTAGGTACATCACTGAGCAATTCAAAACCCAACGCTGCAAGACGCTTCATTTCGGCCTCTATGTTCTCAACTTCAAAAGCTACATGATGTATGCCCTCTCCTTTTTTGGCAATAAACTTAGCAATTGGGCTGTTGTCGTTTGTTGCCTCTAACAATTCTATTTTCTCTTCTCCAGTCCTAAAAAAAGCAGTACTTACACCTTCGGATGCTACTATTTCCTGTTTGTAGCAGGGTGTATTAAGTAATTGTTCATACAGCGGCACAGAACGTTCTAAGCTCTTCACCGCGATGCCCAAATGTTCTATTTTCAACATAACTCTTATAGTTTTTACAAATAGCAATATAGGAAATCCAATCCCGAGCGGGAGTTCAAAGTTATCAAATTGACGTAATTTTGTTTCAAATCTGTTTATAAATATAGTATGAAACTAGAACTTCCAATATATCTTGATAATAACGCTACAACCCCTATGGATCCAAGGGTTTTGGAAGCGATGCTACCCTATTTTGTCGAAAAATTTGGTAATGCAGCTAGCCGCAATCACTCCTTCGGTTGGGTAGCAGAAGATGCAGTAGATTATGCACGAGAGCAAGTAGCTAAACTGATAAATGCTGACTCCAAAGAAATCATTTTCACTTCGGGTGCTACTGAAGCTAACAATCTTGCACTGAAAGGCGTATTTGAAATGTATGCTTCTAAAGGCAATCACATTATCACTTGCACTACTGAGCACAAAGCTGTGCTAGATGCGTGCAAACACATAGAAAAACAAGGTGGTCAGGTAACCTACTTAGATGTGCAGTCTGATGGTCTAATTGACCTTGCCCAGCTTGAAGCCGCCATCACCGACAAAACCATACTTATTGCCATTATGTACGGCAATAATGAGATTGGTGTGGTTCAGCCCATTCGCGAAATAAGCAACATTGCCCGCAAACACGGTGTACTTTTCTTTACGGATGGCACACAGGCGGTGGGCAAAATACCCGTAGATGTGCTGGCAGACGGGATAGATCTAATGTCATTTAGCGGCCATAAAATGTATGGACCCAAAGGTGTTGGTGTACTCTATGTGCGTCGTAAAAACCCACGTGTAAAAGTAACTTCTCAAATGGACGGTGGTGGTCATGAGCGCGGTATGCGTAGTGGCACACTCAACGTACCCGGTATCGTGGGTTTGGGTAAGGCTTGCGAAATATGCATGCACGAAATGGAAAGCGAAGCACAAAGATTGAGTGCTATGCGCGACAGACTAGAAAACTCGCTTATGGAGCTCGAAGAGGCCTATGTAAACGGCAACCGTGAACACAGATTGCCACACACCACCAATATATCTTTCAAGTATGTAGAGGGTGAAGGTTTGATGATGGGTTTCAACAAAAACATTGCACTTTCTAGTGGTTCGGCATGCACCTCTGCATCACTCGAACCTTCTTATGTACTCAAAGCACTAGGCCTTGGCGACGACTTGGCTCACAGTTCGCTCCGCTTCGGTTTGGGTAGATACACGACTGATGAACAAATCGACTTCACTATAGAAGCGATCAAAAGCACGGTGCTAAAACTGCGCGAGATGAGCCCACTATGGGAGATGCACAAAGAAGGAATCGATCTAAACTCTATTGAATGGGCTCACCACTAATAAAAGACTGGCTCAACAACTATCAAATTTTATACTATAGTACAAATCACCAGCACAATAAACAAAATGTGCTACAAACTAAAAACGCAAAACAATGGCATACTCAGAAAAGTTAATAGATCATTATTCCAACCCTAAAAACGTAGGAACGCTAGATAAAGGTAAAACTAACGTAGGTACAGGACTGGTGGGTGCACCAGAGTGCGGCGACGTGATGCGCCTGCAAATAGAAGTGGACGAAGTAAGTGGCATGATAAGCGATGCTAAATTCAAAACTTTTGGTTGTGGCTCCGCTATTGCTTCTTCATCGCTGGCTACCGAGTGGCTCAAAGGCAAGTCGATAGATGAGGCACTGCTGATAGATAACATGGACATAGTTGAAGAATTGAACCTGCCTCCGGTAAAAATTCACTGCTCGGTGTTGGCAGAAGATGCAATAAAAGCTGCCATCAATGACTACCGAGTGAAGAACGGCTTGCCGGAAATGGTAAGTGAGAAAAAAGCACACTAACTATTCAGTATATACACAGACAACATTACAGGTCCACAGGACAGGTAGTGTTGTCTGTGATAATGAAAAACATTACCTAAAAAGTAAATATTCAACGACATTACAATGATTTATGTAAGCGACAAGGCGAAAGAAAAAGTAGAGCAACTAAGGCGCGATGCTGACCTTAGTGAAGACTATTTCCTTCGTGTGAGCGTAGTAGGCGGTGGCTGCTCAGGCTTGTCTTACAAGCTCGACTTTGATAACGAAAAGCAGCCTAAAGACCAAGAATTTGAAGACCAAGGGGTAAAAGTCATTACTGACCTTAAAAGTTTTCTATACCTGTGCGACACCACGCTCGATTTCTCTGACGGACTGAATGGTAAAGGATTTCACTTTAGCAATCCTAATGCCAGTCGCAGTTGTGGTTGTGGAGACAGCTTTGCTGTGTAGTTGCTCCCTGTTGCGCTATTTAGGTTGTTAATTACGCAAAGATATCGCTTTACTAATTGCATCCTAGTATCTGCCGATTTTACCGGCTATTTTAAATATTTTTGCAGAAATACCGTTATGTAATTGCGATGGCGATAATGCTGTAGCTGCTAACAACCAAATGATGCGCAATCAATTATCCATACTGCTACTTTTGATTCTCGCAACAGGGGTGGTAGTGTCTTGTAAAAAATGGCAAGACCCAGCGCCCATTGACGACCCTAGACTCAACAATCCTTACTGCAATGACCCTACTGCAGTAAACTACAATTGGGGGTTTCCCGGGAAGCCAGACAATAGTGTTTGCTTCTATCCATCTGATCTCTTTGCGGGAACTTATTCATTCAAGGATACCTCATACCAGGCTGCGACAGACCTTTATCTGTCTGCCGACTCATTTACGATATACATCTCTAAAATATCCCAAACCAAAATAAGCATAGATGGTTTATGCCCATCTGGCGAGAAGCTGATACTAACTGCAGGTGCTACCTACACCGCCACGGTAGATACCACTGTGGGAGATTCTACCACACTATATCCTGGTCAGTACTTCTGTAGTCAAAAAGATACAGTAGTGGGCTTTTTTGCTAGAGACAAGGTAGATAGCTCAATGATATACGTTGACCTATACATAAGAACAGATACTGGAGCCACAGTGCGCAGGGGACGAGCGATAAAAAAATAGCAACATAATGTTTACTGGAATAATTGAAGCGTTAGCTGTAGTAAAGGAGATAATACATGAGGGCACTAATGTTCACTACACTATTGAAGGCCCGCTTACTAGCGAACTAAAAGTAGACCAAAGCGTGGCCCACAATGGTGTATGCCTTACCGTAACGGCCATAGAAGGCAGTACCTACAGTGTAACAGCTGTGGCGGAGACACTAGCGAAAACCACACTGGGAAAATGGAAAACAGGCGATAAGCTGAATATAGAACGGTCGCTGAGACTAGGCGATAGGCTAGATGGGCACTTGGTGCAAGGACATGTAGATGCTACTGCAGTATGTATAGCAAAGCAGACGCTAGATGGAAGTTGGCTTTTCAGATTTAGGTTTCCGCAGCGGTTTGGGGCATTAGTGATAGAGAAGGGCTCTATATGCATTAATGGTGTGAGCCTAACAGTGTTCAATACGGGCATAGACGAGTGCACGGTCACTATTATACCTTACACCTACACTCATACCAACTTTCACACGATAGAAGAAGGAACCACAGTAAATATTGAATTTGATGTGCTGGGCAAGTACCTAGTGCGTAGCAAGGAACTGGAGCAATTTACAGCCTAGAAAATATAAGATTTTTACCAATTTAATTGAGTTTGGCTGGTGTTACTAGTTTAAACTCTGGTATCGCTATGGTGAGTTTCTTTTTATTGAAAAGGTTCTCCATAAGGTAGGTGCCGTACATTTTACCGATATCGCTCATAAGATTTACCCCAGAAGTGTATTGGTAGCTATCGCCTGGCTGTATGATGGGCTGCTGACCTACTACACCTTCTCCTTCTACCTCTCTGTGAGTGCCGTTGCTATCTAGAATATGCCAGTGACGGCTCAGTAACTTAACTGGGTAAACAGTTAGATTTTCGATAGTTATGCGATAGGCAAAAAGGTGCTCTGACCGTATAGGGTTGGACTGTAGTGGCTGATAGAATGTTTCAACCATTATACTTACGCCTTCTGTAAATTGCTGAACCATATAATAATAGTTAGTGTCGAAGATACTAATTTTTCAGAATTGCAACACGTATATATATCTATTGCCCTATACAACAAAAAAGGGCTGCCAGAATGACAACCCTTTCAGACCAGTTATTACATTAAAACACTAGAAATTAGTAGGGAAATACTCCACGTCAGCTTTTTTGATGAGCGACTGCTGTATACCCTGATCGATGAGATTTCTCATTTGTTTTTCTTGCTGAAAACGTTGCTGAGCAATGATTTGGTCCATCATGCCGCCATCAGGAGGTAATGGGTTAATTACTCTGTTAAGGACAGTAATGAAGTATACACCACCCTGACCCTTGATGCCGGGAGACACCGTATTGGGTTGGAATGTCTTGTTGAAGGTATAGCCTACAACACGTGGCTCGTATCCTAAATTAGGTATGTAAGTGCCCGCCAAGCTTACCGAGTCGCTCTGTTGTACTTGCTGCTGCGTCTCGGCAGCTATTGATTCAAGAGCTTTGCCAGCGTACCTTTTTGCTATCAACTCTGCTTTCTTTTCTTCTTTTACTTTTTGTTCCAACATCGGCCTGTCGGTGGGGGTTAATTTTTTAAGACCTTTTTCGTTTATTCCAACTAGTTTAGCAACTACATAACGCTCGTTGCCTATTTGGAAAACTTCGGAAACTGTGCCCACTTTTATGTCTTTTTTGTACATCCATTTTACAACCTCACGTGCTGCACCCAAACCATCTATCGCAAAACTGTTGATTTTTACGTTGTCGCCGATTCGTTTGTCGAAGTTTTCTTTTTTGGCGGTAGCATCGAATGCTTCGGCTGTGTTGTTTTTGCCTGCAAATTCGTTTGCTTTACCGTAAAGTGCATTGTTGGTACTGTCGCTTGGTATCAGTGTTTTGGCTACCAGTGCTATTTGCACGCTAGGGGCTATTCCTGTTTGTTCTAGTATCTCTATGTAGTGATAGCCTGCATAGTTGTCGTTAGATACTTTTACTTTTTTGCTTTCGCCCGCTTTTCCTTCGAAAGCAAAGTCGCCAAATTCTTTAGAGATACCGGCTTTGTCGATAAGTGTAAATGTATATTCACCACCTTTTTGTTTGCTGCCTTCGTCTTCGGTGTACATATTAACAAGCGAATCGAATTTGCCACCTGCTTTCAGGGCTGCAATAGCGCTGTCTATTCTGGCGCTTGCCGCTTCTTCAGAACGAACGTCGTTGGCTTGGTCTTTTGTTTTCACCAGTATGTGGCGCAGTTTTACTGAATCTGGCAATGTTTTTCTGTCGGTGATTTTCACCATATTATACCCGCCGTTTTCGTAATATGGACCAAACACCTCGCCCACTGGCATTGCCATTATAGTATCGGCATAACGGGACGTAAGTGTGCGTTTGTTGAAGAAAGTTTGAGTGTAAGAGTTAACCAGATCGCTTTTGCTGTTTACAAAGCTTTCGTTGTCCTTAGTAGTTACAAACTCATCTTTGTTTTCGGTAAAGAAGTTCAGTACTCTAGCTGTGTCTGATGAAGAAGGAACGATTTCGAAACTTACATATTCGATGCCGCGAGTACCATTATCGTTTCTGTAAAGTGCTTCATGCTTTTGCATGTATGACTTGATATCTTCGTCTGAAACCTTTACATCATTGTCTGAAACAGAGGTGAAAGGCACCTTTACGTAGCGGATAGAAGCGAGTGAGTTTTGCTCCATCATCATACGTTTCATTTGTGCTTTGGGCATGTAAGCGGCACCTGAGAAAAGTGTGTTATACTTACGCACACGAGCAGAGCGCTGTACATAGGCAACTACTGCAGCCCATTGGTCTCTGATTTTGCCAGAAGGGTCGATACGATCTCCTCTTTCAGCAATTTCTTTTTCGAAACCTTTAACTCTTCCTGGGTCAAAGTTTTGAGACTGAGGATCGTTAAAGATTTGGTTTCCTTCTATCTGGAACTGCCTAACCATGGGGTCGGCGTTCATACCATAAATTAGTTCTTTCTTTTCTTCGTCGCTTACTTCAATACCTAGCTTATCGCACTCTTCATTAACAATCGCCTCATATACCATCATCTGAATCAGCTGCTCGTTCATCTGAGCGCGAGACACATCGTCAATGTTGCGTCCCTGATTGTACATGCTGTACAGTATTTCGTATTCTTTGGATCTTTCAGCGTATTCTTTTGGCTCTATTTTAGTGCCATTTATGTTCATAACGTTTGGGTCTCTATCGCTGAAGAAGTTAGCAATAGAGCCGCTTGTAGCATCTGAAACGATGAACCCAACCAGCGCAACTGCGATAACCCCGCCCGCTATTTTCCCGTACTTGTTTCTGATTGTTTGTATTACAGCCATTGTAGGTTTGTATTGTGTTTTGTACTAAGTATTTTTGTCAAGGTCGGCAAATTTATGGGAAAAATTGAGATTTTATATAGTTATTACCATATTACCCCCATTTTTTTATTATATTCTGTCAAATTTTGCTTACACTACTCTGAGTAACGACGTTACAGATTGAAATTACTTTGCGTGCACTGCAAACATAGTTGTCATGGAATTATGAATTGGCAAAATATCTTATCAGTGATATTGCATTGTTTAGAGCGCATTATATATATTAGTGTTTGTAAAAATTGGTTCTTATGAAATTTTCGGCTAGAGGGGCGAGGAATAGTTTTTTTGAACTTAAGGATGTAGGAGATGCATCGCTGGGCAAGTTAGATTACACTTCTTGGTTTTCGATAAAAGCAGAAATATTGTTGCCCAGCGGGAAAATATATACTTTGAATCCGCAAGGTGCTTTTCATACTAGTGTATCTGTATTGGACGGAATGAAACGCATAGCTTCATTAAAATTTAACTGGAAAGGCCAAATAATAATAGAGCTAGAAAATGGAGGAAGCTATGCCTTTAAGCGGGTTGGTTTTTTCAATTATCACTATGGTGTGTTTAGTGAGCATGAACATGAAACCGCTATTGTACACCAGCAGTTTAAGATAGCTGAGTTTAGTTTCAGCTACCAAATAGAGACAGACGACAACTACCCAGAGATGGGTCAACCGGAGTTTTTGCTGCTGTTGATATACTGCTGCAATTATCTGCATTCGAGAGAGACCTAGTGAGGAGTGTATTAGCAAGCATGTTTTGCCAGTTTGTTTCCGGTGTTTTCATGGGTTTTGTGGTGTAAGTGGTTGATTATCAAAACTATTCATTTTTCCGGTTAGGATGCAGTTGCAGGTTGGTTGCATTAGCTCGTGTTCACAAGGTGTACCATACTTTTGGAAGTTTGGGATACCTATTACCTCAGTAGCCAATAGCCACAAAATTTGCGCCAATGTAGGTCGATTGGGGGGTGGCAGTGATTTTAATATCTACAATTTGAGATGTAAATTTATAGCAAGTGTTTGTAGCCGGCTGGGCAAAAAACATTCAGCGTTATAGACCTGATGCGGTTGAGTGCCCCGTAAAATAAACGAGGACATTCAACGAGGACGTCCCTCCTTAGCGAAAGAGGCAAGTGCTTGACACATCTGCTGCTATTTTGAGGGTGTGTTATGGGGAATTGGTTTTTTGAAGGAATGCCCATTCTTGCCCTAAACGTACAATGGGTAGCGACCGACAATGATCGGTGAACACAAGCTAGTAGCAAAAAGAAGGAAAAGAAGGAGTAGCAATGGATAAGTTTTCCATATTCATTTACGCTTATCTTTGCGACGGCTGCGGCCAACTACCCTCTGTGGCAGAGGTGTGGTGAAACCTAATAGTATTTATGTCAGATTTATACATATACAACTCTTATACACGCCAGAAAGAGCGTTTTGAACCTATGACAGCAGGCTATGCGGGGCTGTATGTGTGTGGACCTACGGTATCTGGCGAGTCGCATTTGGGGCATGCAAGACCTTATGTGACGTTTGATGTTGTGCAGCGTTATCTGCGCCATTTGGGTATGAAGGTGCGCTATGTGCGCAACATAACCGATGCCGGGCACTTTGAAGAAGAAGGAAGAGAAGCTATAGATAAGGTGGGGGAAAAAGCGAAGCTGGAGAAAATGGAGCCGATGGAAATGGTTCATAAGTACACCTCCATGTTTCATCATGGTATGCGACTTTTTAACTGCGAAGAACCTGCGATAGAGCCCACAGCTACGGGGCATATAGTGGAGCAGATAGACATGATAAAGGTGATAATAGACAAGGGGTATGCGTATGAGGTGAATGGATCGGTGTACTTTGATGTGAGTAAGTATGCTGGTGAGTATCCATACGGCAAACTATCGGGGAGAGTGCTGGAAGACCAATTGGAAACCACCCGTGAGCTGGACGGACAGGAAGAAAAACGCAACAAAGCCGACTTTGCGCTGTGGAAGAAAGCCCCCCCACAACATATAATGCGTTGGAATAGCCCATGGGGCGAGGGTTTTCCAGGATGGCATATAGAATGCTCTGCGATGAGCAGCAAGTATCTGGGCGAGACCTTTGACATACACGGAGGTGGTATGGACTTGCAGTTTCCGCACCACGAGAGCGAGATAGCCCAAAGCCATATAGCCCATGGCTGTATGCCGGTGCGCTACTGGATGCACAACAACATGATAACCATCAACGGCAAGAAGATGGGTAAGAGCTATAACAATGTGATAAAGCTATCGGAGCTGTTTAGCGGTAATCATCCACTGCTAGAGCAGCCCTATCACCCTATGGTAGTGCGCTTTTATATACTACAGACACACTACCGGAGCACACTAGACTTCAGCAATGAAGCGCTACAGGCCAGTGAGCGGGCACTGCGCAGGCTGTGGGAGGCATATGAGGTGCTGCAAAAACTACCCGCCACCAACAACGGCACTGCTGCTTATGCAGCACTGGATGCACAAGTGCGCGGCTGGTGTGGCGAGTGTGGCGACTTTATGAATGATGACCTGAATACCGCGAAAGTAATAGCCAACCTATTTGAGCTGGCACCGGTGATAAATGGTATAAAGGGCGGACAGGTGAGTGCGAATGCACTGGCGAGCGAAACAATGCTGCTGCTGCAAAGCACCTGGAAAAC
Source organism: Flavipsychrobacter stenotrophus (assembly GCA_945902755.1). Lineage (GTDB taxonomy): Bacteria > Bacteroidota > Bacteroidia > Chitinophagales > Chitinophagaceae > Nemorincola > Nemorincola stenotropha_A. Next base: position 8,127 of record CAMDNC010000047.1, on the reverse strand, counting down.
CTATATGGAGGACATACTGGGCCTGCAGGCACTACAGGTGCAACAAACCGATAAGCTGGATAAAGTACTGACACTACTGATAGAAATAAGGAAAGATGCTAAGAAGCGCAAAGATTTTGGGACGAGCGACCAGATACGTAACCGCCTAGCAGAGGCAGGTGTGGTGCTGAAAGATGAAAAAAACGGAGAAGTGAGTTACACAATAGAGTAGCTGTGAACAAAAATAAAAGATGGCATAGAGAGAGGGTTGTCTATAAAGGGCAGCCTTCTTGGCGTATACAACAGAATGACAAAAATGGATACTGTGGTAGGAAATAGATTAAAAAGACAGCAGGCTAATAATAGCACCCATGAAGAGGAAAAGATTGACAAAAAAGTAGTGAGAATACAAGAATACAGTCTTGTTGCCATTTGGATAAAAAGATGAAAAATTAGTTTGTGGACAAAACTGTTTGTGGAACTGAGATGCTGTTTATGTAGGCTTGGACGGGTAAATATGGGTATCAAATCTGTAACGAGAACTTAATTGAAAAAGTTTTGTGAAATAGTAAATTGGTAATTTTTTGTTCATATTGTTTATAACCGATAACTTTATCGTGCAGAATATCCCTTTTGCGAGAAAAACATAAATTAATTAAAACCAAAAAAATGAAAAAAAGTTTACTATCAGTCGCTGCCATTCTGGCTTTGGGTTTGACCAGTAATGCACAGTGGACAGAAAATTTCGAATCGACTACTGGCACATCTTTGCCAGCTGGCTGGTCACAAACGGTGGCAACGGGTGCCGTAATCAGTGATTCGGTGGGATGGAATTCGGGTACCAACACAACATTGGGTACTACTGATTTTCCAATGTTTCCGCACACAAGATATGTGGCCGTGAACGATGACAGAAGAGAAGGTGCCAACAACACTACTACTTTCTTGATGTCTCCAACATTTAGCTTGGGAAGTGGTAACTGGTGGTTGAAATTTGATTGCTCTTACCTTGGCAGAACTTACAGCGGAGCTACAGAGTCGGCGAAAGTTGAAATATCTACAGATGGTGGTACTACATGGACTGTGGTATCTACACTTACGGGTAATGCAAGCTTGTGGTGGGAAATGCGTCACATAAATCTTTCTGCTTATGCAGGTATGTCTAACCTTATGTTGGGTTTCAGGTATAACGATGGCGGTGGATGGTTGTATGGCTGGGGAATAGATGACGTAGAGGTTTTCTCTCCAGCATCTAATGACATAGCACTTATTGCTATTGCTCCAGCGACTGGCTCGCCTAACTCTTATGGCATAGGTGGTGCTAACATCTCAGTTTTGGGTCAGGTGTTCAATAATGGCGGTACTACTATTACTTCATTCAATGCCAAATATGTGTTTAACGGTGGAGCGGTTGTTACCAACCCAGTAACTGGTGTGAGTATAGCTCCATTTACTACTGGTACATTTACCGCTACTACTCCAGTAACACTGCCAGCGGCAGTAGGTCCTTACCAATTGCAAGTATGGGCAGAACTGACTGGTGATGCTAACGCTGCAAATGATACTGCAGGTTTGGATACTCTGAACACAGTAGCGTTTATGCCAACTAAAGTGCTAGCAGTAGAAGAAGCTACAGGTACATGGTGTCAGTGGTGTCCACGTGGTATCGTGTTCATGGATTCTCTGCATGTACTGTATGGCAGCAATGTAAGCTTGGTAGCTGTACACAACAACGACCCTATGGAAGTAGCTGCATACGATGCATGGATGGGAACACAAATAGGAGGTTATCCTTCTGCTGTTGTAGATCGTCGTTATGAAGTAGACCCAGGAAATCTGTTGACTGCTTATACACAATATAGCGATGATTTCGCATTTGCATCAGTTGCCGCTACTCCTACACTTACAGGTAGTAGCCTTTCTGTAGCTGTAACTGTAAAACCAGCTATTAACCTAAATGGTGCAAAACTAGCTTTGGTAATAACTGAAGATGATGTAAAAGGAACAGGTTCGGGATGGAATCAGGCTAATGCTTACAGTGGTTCTACTACTAACATACTTACTGGTGGTGGTGTTAACTATAACGCACTTCCATCTTCTATACCAGCATCTATGATGAGCTATCAGTTTGTAGCTCGTTCTATCGACCCATCCGCTACAGGTGGTGCAGGATTGTTGCCCGCTAGTATGATGTTTAACACAGATTACACCTATACTTTCAACAAAACATTGGACGCTGCTTGGGCTACTAACAAAGTACATGGTGTGGTATTGTTGATAGATGGTGCTAATGGTGCAGTATTGAACAGTGTAAACTTTGCTGCTACAGTAGGTGTATCTGACATCGATGCAGGTGTAGAAAACTTTGTTGTGGCTCCAAACCCAGCTTCTACACAAGCTAATGTGATCTTTGACCTGCAGAACAGTGGTAATGTGTCAGTATCTGTTTATGACATGGTGGGCAGAGCAGTATATACTGTTCCTTCTTCTTTCATGAATGCTGGTACTAGTCGTATATCATTGCCTTTGGATAATTTCTCTACTGGTCTTTACAATGTAAAAGTTCAGACTGAGAACGGTACTATCACTGGCAAATTCAACGTGGTTAAATAATCACATCTGATATCTACAATTTAGAGCGGCAACTTCTTTGAGGAAGTTGCCGCTTTTTTTGTTCACATTTTACCCACAATTGTTACAAGCAATCATAGCGTCCGTCTACTTTCATCAATGTTTTTGGGGTGATTTGGGGGATGCGATAACGAAAAGCAGGTGTTTTTATTGCAAAAACTAGTTAAAACCCTATGAAAAACTTAAAATAGTGGCCTATATTTTTGTAATGACGTTATTTTTCTATAATTTGCATGGATAAATTGAATGATTATGAAAAAGTTTATTACACTACTATCACTTGCTGGCTCTTTATTAGCTGGTGGGTCTGCATACGCTCAATCTGTAGATGTGCAACACGATACAGTTACTGTGTCTGGCGCAGGTTTCTATGATGCATATAATTACATTATCAATACTACATCATCTCCTATCACCGTTGAGTGGAAGGTTATTTCTACCAATTTCCCGAGTGACTGGATTGCAAATACTGGCATATGTGACAACAACACCTGTATTTCTGGTGCTGGTCTGTGGCCTTCTTCATCATCTACAACTTATGAGTGTAACTACCCTGCGTCTGTGACTAATGGCATGTTTAAAATGCAGATAGATCTAGCGACAGCAGCAGGAACTACTACAACAGGTACGCATTATCTTCGTGTGCGCATAAACAATAAGTTTGCAACTAGTGATACTGCAATACAAACATACATTGTGACTAAAACGACCACTTCTGTAAAGGTTGTGAAATCAACAGGCGATGTGACAATGTATCCTAATCCTGCGACAACTGCATTGAATTTGGTTTTTGATGCTAATGCGGACATCAAGAACATAGCAGTTTATAACATCATAGGCAAACAAGTAAACATGTTCAGAGTAGGTGGTAACACCAGCGCAAGCTTGAATGTAGAAAACCTGTCAGATGGCATCTATTTTGTAAGATTGATGAACTCAAACGGTGAGGTTGTAGCAACACGCAAGTTTACAAAACAATAATTTTTCTACTTACCATATTCATAGGGCAGTCTGCAAAGGCTGCCCTTTTTTTATGTTGGCAACTATTTGAAAAGTTGTGTATTTGTAAGTAGAGACCGAGTTGATGCTGACACTGCATACATATAAGGTGGGTTGAAACAACGAGCGAGAAATAATAAACGCTGCTGGTAACGTATGTATTGCAGGTGGTGTAACGGAACGTGTTGTCCAGCTTAGCATATTGTTTATATCTGGTTGTACTTTATTGGCCACCATCCAGCTTTTGGCTACATTGGTGTGCCTTGGCATTGACCATACAACTACTGTTGCAGAGATAAGATTGTAATGAAGATGGCGGGCTAAGTAAAAGTAATGAGGCTATGGAATGTAATAATCTTAACTGGCAGTATAAAGACGAAACACAGCAAGTGGGAAATAGTACATGAATACTAAAGAAAAAGTGGCAACCAGAAAACGGGTTGCCACTTTTGTAAAGAGTTATTATATAGCACTCAGTTTATGCCTCTTGCTCTGTGCTATCCTTTTTTGCTTCTATGTCGAATTTTTTACCGCTCATTTTTTCCAGAAGCATGATGCCCATCATGTTTTCGAGGTTGCTGCTACCCTGACCACCTCCGCCAGAAATGAGCATATCTGGTATGAGCTTCATATTGCTAGCAGCAATTTTTTCTACCACCTGTATTTGCCCAAAGACATCTTTGCCCATAGCATCGGTTTGCAGTTTGTAGGACTCAGCCGTAGATTTACCTTTAGCCAGTATTACCTCTGCTTCTGCCAGACCTACTTTTGATGTTGCTTCGGCTTGAGCCACAGCGGTTACACGAGTAGCTTCGGCCTCGGCGGTAGCCTTAAGTCTGGTAGCTTTAGATGCACCTTCGGCGGTGAGTTCTACAGCCTTGGCAGCACCTATAGCACGTTCTACATCGCTGTTGGCTATATTTTTAGATATTTCCACTCCTCGCTCAGAGTCTACCACTTTAGGCTGCATGTCTGCCTGGGCTTTCATGTTAGCCAGTAGTTTTCTTTGCTCTTCTGCCTCTGTTTGGGTTTTGTAGGTTATTTTTTCTTGCTCAGCTATCTGCTTGTCAGAAACGATTTTGGTGAGCTCCGTAGGTAGCACCACATCAGCAATCAGGGTGTCTTTAGAGTCAATAAAGTGCTCTTTCAGTACCTCTACAATGTGTGTTTTGGCAGTAGCCTGTAGTTCTTTACGCTGTGTGTAAAGATCCAGTGCTTTGATGTACTGAGCAGCATTGCGGAAATGCGATGAAATTGCAGGCTCTAGCACCTGAGAGATAAGACTCTGAACAGACCCCTGATTGGCAATAACCTTGGGTGCGTTTTCCATTGGAATGTGAATGATAACATTGACGTCCATGTTTACACTGAATGCATCGGCTGTACGGAGTGTAATGGTTTTAAGGTTAGAGTCGAGGTCGTGTGCATTAGATCTGCTATCGGCCCAGCTCAGTGTTATTTGGTTGGTAGGCACCATATCTACTTTGTATGTTTTGGTGTTTACAGGGTGCTTACCTGGACCAAGCGGTTCTTTCCATATACCTTTGAAACCATTCTCTACTATTTTTGCGTTCACTTTGGCATCGGTAGTGTCTTCGCCACGCTCTCCTACATAGCTGGTTACTACACCGCACTTACCTATTTCTACCACTGTCATTTGCACTTTTTCGATAGAGGCAAACCATGGATTGATGGCATAGTTACCTGAGCGAAGCACTGGTATTTGCAACCCCTTTTGCCCGTTTGCGGCCAAGAAAGCTGCAGGGTCTTGGAAGTTGTTATGCTTGTCTAGTGGCACTTCGTCGGCAGCTATTTTAGCGGGGTCCATGATGGGGCGACCTTCATTAACGGTGACTATACCTATTTCGTCAGCATTGATGCTGGTCCAATATTGGTTGGTATCGACTCTGAACAAAGAAGTATTGATGCGGTATTTACCAGGCATCAGCACCTCTAGCTGACGACCTTTTTCGCCACCATTGTTGATAAACGACTCCCCATCAAGAAAGTTAAGGTGGCCATCAATTTTTTTGCCAAGTAGTCTGCCCTCTGGTATACCAGCACCATCCATAGCCGTAACCAAGCCTATGTAGCCACCAGCCACATCAACTATACGATCTATTGATACTTTGAACAACATGGTATTGATACGGTAATTGCCGGGACCTAAAACACGAATTTGTGGTCCTTTTTGGCCTTTGTTGGCAAGAAATTTTTCGGCATTCTGGTAGTCATCACAATCTACAGGGGTAGCAAAGATGCGTCCTCTTTCGCAGGGTTCGCCCGCAATAGACTCTACATTACCCACCTGATCTTCGCCTATGATAATGACACTCACAATCTCTACCTGAAACAGATAAGGATTGATGCGATGCTCACCATCAGGCAATATAGCAACCTGTGGACCTTTTTGCCCACCATTGGCGAGAAATGCCTCGCCATCCTGATACATATTGCACTCAACTGGACGAGCAAATAGCTGCCCAGAATCGAGCGGCTCGCCAGTAATAGCGGTAACGAGACCTACTTCCCCTTTTTTGATGTTGATGAACTTGTACTTGCGTGTTTTGTAAATAAAGGGAATGAGCAGTCTAAGCCCAGGCCCCAGTATACGCGCTTGTACACCCACCTCATTGCTGCGGGCAACGGTTCGGTTTTCGGGCATGGTAGCACCGAACCAGCGTCTTTCTAATACCACAATTTCGTCTCCTTTGGCGTTGACAACAGACTGGTAAAGGAGAATAAGGACGAGTACAGCCAAAATAATGGCTGATGGGTTGGCAATTAACTGCTCTAACATAAGGTGGGTATCCGACAGGGAATGTGAACTTTCGGAGACGGCAAAATTACAGATATTTTTATATTCCGAGTTATAAATCGGTGAAATGACTCCAGCATAAAGAAGTACAGTTAGTATAAGCCACAACACAAATGAAATGCATTTTTATAAATTATTGTGGCAATATCTGGCTAGATACTCAAAATGTGAAAAGCTATTGAAAATAGAATAATAACCCACAATAAAAACAAGCAATTGCACCAAATGGACAAGTGGTGTTTAAATAAAAGTGCAGATAATAAACAATAGATAAAAATGGAGCGCTTAGATTTCATTTTTTGGAATAAAACGCTTATTTTTCAAAATATTCACTAAGCTCTTCTGTATTTTATGATAATAGGTGTATTGAAAGAACAAGCCCCGGAAACACGTGTTTCCCTGGTGCCCGAAGTAGTAACTGCACTGGCAAAGCTGAAAGTAAGTATCTGGATAGAAGATGGTGCTGGAGTAGCCGCATTCTTTAGCAACGAGGCCTATGTAGCGGCAGGCGCAGAGATAAAAACAGCAGCAGAGATTAATACGGCAGCAGATATGGTGCTGACTATACAACCTACCAATGCAGGCAATGCCAAAGCTGGTGCAGTGCTGATGGGTATATACCAACCATTATTCAACCATGCACAGATGCAACAATGGGCAGACAAGGGTTATACTGTGTTTAGTATGGACACTATACCGCGTACTACACGTGCACAATCTATGGACGTGCTGAGCTCACAAGCGAATATAGCAGGCTATAAGGCGGTGCTATTGGCTGCATATAGCTATTGTAGATATTTTCCGATGTTTATGACTGCCGCAGGTAGCATACCTCCCGCTAAGGTGCTGATACTAGGTGCTGGTGTGGCAGGGCTACAAGCTATAGCCACCGCTAAGCGACTTGGTGCTGTGGTAGAGGTGTTTGACACACGCCCCGCGGTAAAGGAAGAGGTAATGAGCCTAGGAGCAAAATTTGTGGAAGTGGAAGGTGCGGCAGATGCATCGAAAGCGGGAGGATATGCAGTGGAGCAAAGTGAAGATTTTCAGCGGAAACAACGTGAAAAGATTCACGAACACGCTAAAAAATCGGACATCATCATAACCACTGCTCAGATACCCGGTCGTAAAGCACCTATACTTATCACAAAGGCAATGATAGAAGATATGCGCCAAGGATCTGTAATTATAGACATAGCTTCTGTGACAGGTGGAAATACCGAATTGACACAAGACAACCAAACAGTGATGCACAATGGTGTGGCTATAATAGGTAACTCGGCACTAGCTGCTACAGCATCTTCAGATGCTAGCAAGGTATATAGCAAAAACGTTCTCAACTTCACCAAACTTATACTGAACGCCGAGGGCGGTATCAACCTCAATTTTGAAGACGATATAGTGAAAGGAACAGCAATAACATACGGTGGAAAGATTGTAAACGAACGTGTGCTGGGACTGCGATAAGGGCTGTGTTACTTGATAGGATGCCCAACAAGAATTAATAGCAATAAACAATACTTAACAATAAACAATTCAAAAGAATGGAATCAATAATCAGTTTGTTTACCGACCCAGCTACCTACAGACTCATGACTATAGTGATACTGTCTATATTCCTAGGTATAGAGGTGATATCGCGTGTGCCATCGGTGTTGCATACACCGCTGATGAGTGGTGCCAATGCTATACATGGAGTAGTG
>CAMDNC010000046.1 GCA_945902755.1 Flavipsychrobacter stenotrophus | reverse complement strand
AACATTAAAGCTACTAAGACAGCTTCAGGACTGTACTATACCATCTCTCAGAAAGGACTAGGTGCTACTGCAGCAAAAGGTAAAAAAGTGACGATGAACTACACTGGTAAAACACTGGATGGTAAATTGTTTGACTCTAATGTAGATCCTAAGTTTAACCACGTATCACCGTTTACCTTTACACTGGGTGTGGGTCAGGTAATAAAGGGTTGGGATGAAGGTGTGCAGTTGTTGCAACTGGGCTCAAAGGGATCTTTCTTTATACCTTCAGGTTTAGCCTACGGACCATCAGCAATGGGTAGTGCTATTGCTGCTAACTCTGTATTGATTTTTGACGTAGAGGTAGTAGGTATTGACTAAGACTAACAGTAAGGTTCAATAATGGTGACAGCTATGGTATAGTTGTCACCTTTTTGTATGTGGGTGGCTGGTGTAAATCTCACCTCTTAAATACCTTATGTAGAAAAGGTGTAATTGTAAATGAGTAAGTATATTGTGGTGTTATGAAGCATAAAAAAAGATGGATATTGGGTTTGTGTATGCTGATAAATGCACTGAGTGCAATAGCTTATACCCATGCCGACACATTGAGAGGCAGTAATGGTAGCGGTAGAAAGTGGTGGGATGTACAACGGTATCAGTTGCATGTAAATTTAGACCCAAAGAAAGAGACAATAAGTGGTAGTAATCAGTTGTTTTTTAAAGTGACAGATATGCCAGGTGATAGTATGCAGATAGACATGCAAGCACCACTGCAGTTGGATAGTGCTGTGCTGATACCTGACATACATTCTTCAATGCTAGATAAGGTGCGATATGTGCGAGAAGGTAATGTTTGGTGGGTGTTGTATCCGTTCGGCAAGTTGAAGCTGGGGGAGACATACTCGTTGGTGATGTACTACCATGGTAGCCCTAGAAGGGCAGTGAACCCGCCATGGGATGGGGGTATAAGCTGGAAACAAGACGATGACGGTAACCCATGGATTTCAGTTTCGTGCCAGGGGCTGGGTGCAAGTGTATGGTGGCCCTGCAAAGATGCCCAGTGGGATGAGCCGGAAAAAGGAATGCAAATAGCACTAGAGGTGCCCAAAGGAATGGTGGGGGTGAGTAATGGCAGAATGGTGAGTGTGGGTGAAGGAGAGATAAGCACAACTACAGTATGGGAGGTGCAGAACCCAATAAACAACTATGATGTAACGTTTTATGCAGGTGACTATGTGCACTGGCAGGATACGCTGATGGGCGAAAAAGGTAAGCTGGACCTTGACTACTATGTGCTGAGAAAAAACGAGAAAAAAGCAAAAGAGCAGTTTGTGGTGGTGAAACAAATGATACATTGTTTTGAGCACTGGATGGGGCCTTATCCGTTTTATGAAGATGGGTACAAACTGGTAGAAGCGCCCTACTTGGGAATGGAACACCAAAGTGCCATTGCTTATGGCAATGACTATAAGATGGGCTACAAGGGTTTTGATAGATCGCTGACTGGACATGGGCTAAAGTGGGACTACATAATAGTGCATGAAAGCGGGCATGAATGGTTTGGGAACAATATAACAGCTGGCGACATGGCCGACAATTGGGTGCATGAGGGGGGCACATCTTACTCGGAGGCTCTGTTTACGGAGTGCTTGCTAGGTAAGGAAAAAGGAACAGAATATAGTAGGGGGTTGTGGCACAATATAAAAAATGAACAGCCAGTAATAGCAGCCTATGGAGTAAACGAAGAGGGTACGAGCGATATATATGAGAAGGGTGCGGCAGTGATGCATATGATAAGAGAGCTGACAGGAAATGATGAAAAATTCAGAAAGATGCTTCGAGGTTTGGGTAAAGAATTCTATCATGGAATAGTGAGCTCGGAGCAGGTGGAGCAATATATAGCAGCCCAAACCGGACTGAAGTTGGATGCGTTTTTTGATCAATATCTGCGACGGGCAGAGATACCTCAGTTGGAATACTATCTAAAGAACAATGAACTGAATTATCGGTTTGTGGATGCGGTGATGGGTTTTACACTGCCGATAACGATAACTACAAAAACCGGAAAGACTATAATAAAGCCCACCTCAGAATGGCAAAAGATGAGCTGGACAAAGGGATATGACCTTAAAGTGAGTAAAGACTACCTGATAAAAGTGAAGAAATGACGTAATCGTAAGGGGATAGATGAAAGGTTTAAAATTTTATTTTTGCGTTTTGAATATTTCCATTACCTTTGCAGTCCTTAAAAAATTCTAAATTAATGGCAAACCATAAAGCAACCAAAAAGGACGTTCGTCAGAGTGAAAAGCGCCGTGAGCGTAACCGTTACTACGGTAAAACTACTCGTAATGCGATTCGTACATTGCTAGCAACAACCGATAAAACCGCAGCACAAGAAAGTCTTGGTAAGGTAGTGTCTATGATTGACAAACTTGCTAAACGCAATGTGATACATAAGAACAAAGCGAGCAACCTGAAATCAGGTTTGGTAAAGAGAATTAATGCACTAGCATAATATATTTTACATATTACTATGCCGTCCCGTATTTATTTGCGGGACGGTTTGTTTTTTTCCTTCGGGCAGAGGTATGACGCCTACTAGCCAACTTCCATCAAATACATTAATCAAATGGGTGCATTGTTTTAACTTTTCAAAACGATGTTTTGACTAACTTTGCACCTCAAAACAGGTTCTTTTTACAATATGATAAGCCGAAGGAATATCCGTGTGAAAGTGATGCAGACGTTGTATACAATCTCTTCATTTGAGCATGGAGCGCAGGGGAATAAAGAAACAGCAGCCACAATACTTAATGTAAAGCTAGGGCAGGTATTAGATTTATTTACTGTTTCGGTTTTGTACACATTGCGCATTGCAGAATATGCCGACATAGATGCCCGTCAACGTGCATCGAAATATCTGGTAACAACTGACGACCGCAATGCAGATACAAGAATAGCTAATAACAGTTTTGTGCAAATGCTGCACAACAACAAATCGTTTAACGAACGTATTAAAAATGATAAGCTCGAAAGATTTGTAGATGACAACAATGTAAAAAAAGTGTTTCATCAGCTGCAAAAGACAGCTGAATATGTCAACTATATAAGTGAGCCCACTAACACACCAGCTCAGGACAAAGCAATTGTACAGTTTATATGGGAGAAGCAGATACTGGAAAACGAAGAGATGCTTTCTAACTTTACAGATGACTTGCCAGGATGGGAGGATGATGGTGAGTTGATTATAATGCTGATGCAGAATTTCTTTAATGGAGGTGCAAAGGTTGAATTTTCGAAACTGCTATCGTCTGAGAAAAGAGAATATGCTCAAGACCTGCTGCTTGCAGTGATAGACAAAGAGCCCTATAGCACAGAACTAATATTACCAAAGCTGAATAACTGGGACAAAGACCGTGTAGCAATGATAGATATGCTGCTGCTAAGAATGGGAGTATGTGAGTTTCTGTATTTCCCTACTATACCCACTAAGGTGACCATAAATGAGTATATAGATATCGCCAAACAATATAGCACTCCACAGAGTGGACAGTTTGTGAATGGTGTATTGGACAACATACTTAAAGATCTGGTGAAGGATAACAACATCAATAAGACCGACAGAAACAAAAAATAAAGTAGTAAATATAGGTTTATCAATATCATCAAAAATAATAAGCTGAACAATGAAACAATACTTGTTAATAGCAGTAATGGCACTGGCAGCATGTAGCGATAGTAAACAGCAACCGGATGATAAAAAATTGCCTACGAGTTTGGTTAACAACCCGCGGAGTGCAGAAGGGGTAGATACGGTAGCAGCCGCAATGAAGCCGGTGATGGAGTTTAAGGATACGCTTCATAACTTTGGTACGATACACGAGAATGAAGTGGTAGCGTATGAGTTTGCTTTTAGCAACACCGGTAAGTCGCCACTCATTATTAGTTCGGCGTCAGGTTCTTGTGGCTGCACAGTAGCTGATTATCCAAAAGAGCCAGTGTTGCCAGGGCAGGCGGCTACTATGAAGGTAACTTTCAACTCTGCAGGCAAACAGGGGCACCAAGAAAAAACGGTAACCTTGCAAACCAACACGCTGCGCAGTACGCATCTCTTGTTCATACAAGCAGAAGTGGAAAAGAAGAAATAAGGAATTAACGATTTTAATTAATAATAACTCACAAAAACGAAACAAGTGAATACAGGAACATTAATGTTGCAGGCAGCAGCAGCACCGGGTGGTGGTATGATGCCGATTTTTTTGATGGTAGGTATGTTTGTGGTAATGTATTTTTTTATGATACGCCCACAGGCAAAACGTGCTAAAGAGCAGAAAAAATTCTCTGATGATCTTTCATCAGGAGAGCAGATAGTAACTACTGCAGGTATACATGCGCGTATTAATCGTGCAAACGAAGATGGTACATTGCAGATAGAGGTAAGCCGTGGTAGCTTTATGACGATAGAACGTTCAGCGGTATCGATGGAGTTGACAGCTGCTGCTCGTAAGAAAGCAAGTGCTACTACAGAAGTAGCCGCAAAATAAGAGCGACTGTGGCCAAATGCCGAAGAAAGGAAGGCAGATGGCTACACAGAGTGATAGAAATTAACAGCTTATTCACCCACTAGCCAACAATGCTGAAGGTAGGAATAACGGGAGGTATAGGGTCTGGAAAATCAGTTGTATGCCGGGTGTTTACTACGCTCGGCATACCTGTGTTTAATGCTGACGATGCTGCTAAATACCTGATGAGTACAGATGCTGAATTGAGAGCAGCAATAATAGCAATGCTGGGAGCAGAGGCATATGATGGTCTGTTACCCAACAGAGAAAAAATAGCTGGTATTGTTTATGGGCAACCTGATAAACTGAGACAGCTAAATGCATTGGTACACCCAGCCACAGTGGCATATGGAAGAGGATGGCTGTTGCAACAAAAGGCTCCATATTCAATAAAAGAGGCCGCTATATTTTTTGAGAGTGGTAGCCATACCGAAATGGATGTGATGATAGGGGTAACTGCACCTATGCCTCTACGCACCGAAAGAGCAATGAAACGGAGTCACCTAACAGAGGCAAAAGTTGCCAGCATAATGCAGCAACAAATGGACGATACTGAAAAAATGAACCGCTGCCAATATGTAATAACTAATGACGATGTGCATGCATTGCTGCCACAAGTGCTGGAGCTGCACAATAAACTATTGGTTAAAGCAATCCAATTGGCAATTTGAACTTACAATTTTTTTTCGGTTTACTGTTTTTATACGTCAGTTTCATTTGTGAAATTCAGATATTTTTATGTTTATTTACAAACTGTAAATAACTATATAATCCTATGACTCGTTTCGTACTATCACTTTTGATGGCTTTTTGTGTGGTGCAAAATAGTGCTGCCCAGCAACTGTACAAAGTAACAGGAGTGGTTTATGACACCTTCCTCAATGCCCCCCTCTATTTATCGTCCGTAATGCTGGTAAGAAGTGCAGATAGTGTACTGGAAACCTATGCCAGAGCCAATGATAATGGTATTTTTGAGCTGAGTACTAAAAAAAGTGGGAAATATATACTACGAATAGTACGGCCCGGCTATGCTGACTATAGCGACTTCTTGAACCTTACTGACGCATTGACGAACATCGACACGGTAGCAATGCTATCGAATGAGCACTTGCTGAAGGAATTTGTATTTACCCAGCAAGTGGCAGCCATAAAAATAAAGGGAGATACTACCGAATACATGGCAGATAGCTTTCTGAACAAAGAGGGTGCCAGTGTAGAAGAATTGCTAAAAAAGCTACCAGGCATACAGGTAGACAAAAATGGCAAAATAACGGCTCATGGCACTACTGTAGAAAAGGTACTGGTAGATGGCGAGGAATTCTTCTCAGATGACCCAAAGGTGGTGACGCAGGGCCTGCAAGCGGCGGTTGTAAGCAAGGTGCAGGTGTATGACAAAAAAAGCGACCAAGCGGAGTTTACAGGTATAGATGATGGAGAAAAGACCCGAACAATAAATCTGCAACTAAAAGAGAATAAGAAGAAGGGCTATTTTGGGAAACTGGATGCTGGAGGTGGCACTGATGGCTACTATCAGCAGCAGGGAATGATCAATGGATTTAAGGGTAAAAGACAACTTGCAGCATTTGGTATCATATCTAACACGGACAAGGTGGGACTGGGCTGGGACGAAGGAAACAAATATGGGGGAAGTGCAGGCATTACAGAAATAGGTGATGATGGGTCTTGGAACATGATAGGTACAAGTTTTGATGAGTTTTCGGGGTGGAGTGGAAGATATGAAGGAGATGGGCTACCGAGAGTATGGACAGGTGGTGGGCATTATGCCAATAAATGGAATGAAGATAAACTGCATGCATCTGCCAGCTACAGGTATGCCCTACAACAGGTGGATATAGGTGGTAATAATAGTAGAATATTGGCACTAGCGGGTGATACATCGAGAGTGAACACGGAAAATAAAAAACAGTTTAACTCGGGCGAGCGTCACAGCCTAAAGGGACTATTGGAATGGAGTATAGACACGCTAACGAGTCTGAAAATGGCGGTAAATGGCGGTGTGAAAAAGAACTATAGTTCGTCGGAATACAGAACGGAGACGTATAACCTAGCAAAAGATGCCGCAGGCGCTAAAACGCTCAACGATAGAGATATTTCAGCCTTTGGCGATGAGCAAACAATGAATATTGATTTACTGCTTCGAAGGAAGTTTGCTAAAAGAGGAAGAACGCTATCGCTGGACTTAAAGGAGAACTATAAAAACACTAATGGTGGAGGTATGCTGTATGCGGTTACTACCTCCACCGACTCGGCGGTAGTAGATGTAACTGACCAAAAGAAAGTCAATAACAGTAATAGTTTATCGTTGTATGGTAAGGTAGTGTATACCGAACCATTATCGAAAGTGGCGTTTTTGGAAACCAATTATTCAATGACGGTAAATAATAGTTCTGCGCTCAATTCATCGCTAGATAGAGACCCATCTGGTGGTGACTACACTGTACTGAGGGACAGTTTCAGTAGCGACTACAGGTATAACATCCTCATAAACCGCGGTGGACTTGGAATGAAGTTCGTATATAAAATGATGAATTTCTCCTTTGGTGGCGATGTATCTAATTCCAGTTTTTTACAAACTGACTTACTGAACGGAGATACATCTGTAAGGTATAATTTCATCAATCTTTTTCCGAAAGCAAATTTCACTTACAAGATAGCCAGACAAACAAGTTTGAGAGCATCGTATAACGGAAGAACTAAACAGCCTACTATACAACAGATACAGCCTCTGAACCAAAATACTGATCCGCTAAACATAGTGACCGGTAACCCTAATTTGAAGCAGGAGTTTATGAACAGTTTCAGTTTAAACTTCAATAATTACAAAACATTAAAGGATAGGTATTTGTATGTGGGAGGAAGTTTCAACACAGTAGCTGATGCTATAAGCACCTCGCAGACGACCGATGGTGCGGTATATAAAACCCAATACATTAACGTAGATGGTAATTATGATGCGAATTGGTACTCGGGTTACAATTTCAAGTTGAAAAAGCCTGAAATTAATATAGGGTTCTCGTTTGATGGTAGTACTGGAAGGGTTAACAATCTGGTAAACAACCAAAAGAATGTGAGTATCAACAACAGATACACTTTTGGGCCGAATGTGAGTTACAGGAAAGAAAACAAGTTTGACTTCAGCTGGACACCCAATGTGACCTACAACTACAATACATCGACAGTAAACAGCCTGCCACTAAACTACTGGATGCTGGAAAACGAGCTGAATGGCGAGGTGGAACTGCCCAAAAATATAGAAGTAGGTAGTAGTGCAACGATGATGATTAGGCAGAAAACAGCAGTGTTTACAGACAACAATAGTATCGTGAAATGGAATGCTTTTGTGTCAAAGAAATTTCTGAAAAAGAAGGAGCTTATAGTAAAGTTGCAAGTATTTGATATTCTGAATCAGAACC
Organism: Flavipsychrobacter stenotrophus; assembly: GCA_945902755.1. Taxonomy (GTDB): domain Bacteria; phylum Bacteroidota; class Bacteroidia; order Chitinophagales; family Chitinophagaceae; genus Nemorincola; species Nemorincola stenotropha_A. The sequence goes on along the minus strand of CAMDNC010000046.1, from coordinate 13,642 downwards.
TAGGCTTTACCAGAAGTGCACAGGGTAATATGGTGACCCAAAATAGCTATCTGACTATTAGAAGGTATGGTATGCTGAGTGTGGCTTGGAACTTTACGCATACACCGGGAGTAACGGCTATGGATGAAGACGAAGACTAAAAAAATAAACAAAGTAGCTATGAAACTGATAATAATTATACTGCTGGTAATGGTGGAAGCCACCGCATATGGGCAATACACCCTAAGTGGTAAAATAGAGTATGAGAAAAAAGTAAACTCCCATGCCCGAATGAAGGACTATGGCGATGATAATAACTCGTGGTATGAGCGAATGAAATCGCAAGTGCCAAAGTTTAGTATTACATACTTTGATCTGGTATTTGATAGAAACAGAAGTATATATAAACCTGGAAGGGAAGTGCCTGTGCCAACCAAGAACTTTGGTAGTGACCCTGCATCTGATAACATAGTATATACCGACCTAGTGGGGAGAAAGGTGACGGCGGTGAAGCAGATATTTGAAGAGAAATTTTTGGTGGAAGATACTATGAGAATAATTGAGTGGCGGCTGAAGGATGAAGTGCGCACCATAGCGAATATAAAATGCCGTAAAGCTGTGGGTGTGATTTGTGATTCGGTATATGTAGTGGCTTTTTATGCTACAGATATACTGGCAGATAGCGGTCCAGAGATGTTTGGTGGATTGCCGGGTATGATACTGGAAATAGCCATACCCAGACTACACACTACCTGGGTAGCTACCAAGGTAGAAATGATAGCTACCAAGGATGAAGACTATGTGATAAAAACTAAAGGTAAAAAAGTGACTAATAAACAGATGTATGACGCTGTAATGGGTGGACTAAAAGACTGGGGCAAATGGGGAACTAAGTATGTTTGGTTGTCTGTGCTGTAAGTAGGGCAAAAGGATAGTGCTATTAGCAAAAACAATGATGGCAAAGGAGTGCATAATTTACTTTTGCAACTCATCTACACAACAAAAGTATATACATGAAACGTAATGCAACTGCCGTATGGAACGGCTCGGGAAAAGAAGGAAATGGTAATTTGTCAACACAAAGCACCACACTTGATAATGCGCAATATTCCTACAAAAGTCGCTTTGAAGAAGGCGTAGGAACTAATCCGGAAGAACTCATAGCAGCAGCACATGCAGGTTGTTTTTCTATGAAGTTATCATTTGTACTGGGCGCAGCAGGTTTTACACCTGAAAAAATAGAAACGCGCTGCGAAATAACATTGGACAGTGGAGCAGTAACTACCAGCGATATAGTGGTGATTGCTTCTGTGCCAGGTATTAATGCGGAGCAGTTTGCTGCTTGTGCAGAAGATGCAAAAGCTAACTGCCCAATATCTAAGTTGTTGAACTGCAATATTACCTTGCATGCTACACTAGCATAGTATATTAAGAGAGGTGAAAAACATTTGACTTTTGAAAGTTGCACAATTCGTTGTGCAACTTTCGTCTTTTTCTGCACATCTACAGGTGCATTTTTTATTCCTTTTTGCACAGCCAGATGTGCAGATTGTAGAATAGTATATGTTTTAGGTGAGCATTTTTTCTATTCTGCTAAACCCTTCGGTGGGTGAAAGACCTTCCCAAAGTATACTGTAAATTATTGTGGCTAAAGGTAGTGCAATACCATACTGAGCCGCTACTGCCTGCATGCCCCGTGCGGCGTAATAACCCTCCGCAACCATATTCATTTCTAGTGTGGTAGCTTTTACTGAGTATCCCTTGCCTATCATTGCACCAAACGTACGATTTCGGCTATGTAATGAATAGCAGGTAACTAGGAGGTCGCCGAGATAAGCACTGGTATGAAAATCTGGTTGCTCATCAGACGGATGTACTTTCTCGAAATGGCTTTGCAAGAAACCATACATCTCACGGTAACAGTTAGTGGTATATACACTCAGGAAATTGTCGCCATAGTCTAGTGCATGTGCAATACCAGCACCAATGGCAAAAATGTTTTTGAGCACTGCAGCATACTGAGCGCCCCAAATATCATGATTGTGGGTAGTGTTGATGTAGGTGCTGTTAAACGAAGCTGCTACGCCTTGTGTCAGCGCATCGTTGAGCCCAGAGAATGTTAGGTATGACAATCTTTCTTGCGCTACCTCTTCGGCATGACATGGACCGGTAATAGCCACATATTTTTGGAGCGAGCAACCCATCGAATCAGTCATGTAATCATTTAGTAGTAGGTTGCATTCTGGTAATATGCCCTTTATCGCAGAAACGATATTTTTTTGCTGCCATACTTCTGCCGGTATCTGATTAATTACTCCCTGAGCGAAGGCAGAAGGTACAGCAACTACTACAGTGCTACACTGATTCAGCATATGCTTTAGATTGTCGGTAGGTACGATGGTGCCTGGAAGAAACCTGACAGAGGTAAGGTAGTGCGGATTATGGTGTCTGGTAGATAAACTGTTTATAGCTTCCTGATTGCGCACCCACCAATGTATGGTGTGCCCATTGTCGGTCAAAATCTTTGCGAGGGCAGTACCCCAGCTACCATTGCCAATAATCCCTGTTTGTCCTATCATAGAAGGGGTAAAAATAAGCGATAAAGCACAAAGTAGGGTATAGAACCAGATTTTAGCATTTTGATGAGTTTTTATGGGTAGGTAACGGGACCACTATTTTTAAAAGTACGAGACAAAATATCAGGACAATGATTCGCAGAGAGGTATCTAATGGTAACGCGGTATATTTACAGTATGAACACAGCCATAGTATTAGGAGCTACAGGTCTTACTGGCAGCCGCTTAGTAAATTTGTTATTGAAAGATGCTCGTTTTGGCGCAGTTAAGATTTTCGTGCGTAGGAGCACAGACATCAGCAATGATAAGCTCGAGGAGCATGTAGTAGATTTTAACCAGCCTAAAGAGTGGCAAGACAGGGTAAAGGGAGATGTATTGTTCTCAGCGATGGGTACTACCATAAAGGTGGCTGGGGGTAAGGAAGCGCAGTACCTCATAGACTACACATATCAGTATCAAATGGCGAGAATAGCGGCCGCCAATGGGGTAAAACGATATGTATTGATATCGGCTGGGGGAGCAGATGCTGGATCGTCAATTTTCTATTCGAGGATGAAGGGGGAGCTGGAAAGAGATGTGCGGCAACTTGCTTTTGAGGCTGTGCACATTTTGCGTCCCGGAATATTATCGGGCAACAGAAAGGAAGTGCGTATTGGTGAGCGTATAGGGATAGCAGTGATGCGCGTAGTGGGTGCTATACCAGGTTTAGGTGTACTAAGACCTATAGACGTTGGGATAGTGTCAGCGGCAATGATTAATGCTGCCTTGAGCCCTGAAAAGGGGACCCATACGTATGGTATGGGTGATGTTTTTAAGCTAGGAGGAAAATAGTCAATTCGCTTTAGTAAAGGTTTGATCTTTTTCTTTGTATACCAACATAAGAAAGAAACCAGAAATGACCATCAACACAGACAGAATCTCAGCCTGACTCGGGTGAATGAATCCCCAATCGTATTCATAGTTCACTCTTATACGCTCTACCAAAAAGCGCTCTATACCAGCTAAAATAAGATATAGTCCAAACATTTTGAGTGCCCCGGTGAGTTTTTTGCGCAGCGCCCACATTACGAAAAACAGCGATACGCATACAAAAAATTCATAGACTGGGGTGGGGAAAACACTAACAGGCAGAACATTGCAGTATTCGCCCACACATCCTTGTATGGGCATCCCTTCATGTCCCACATTATGAGGATAGGTCATGCCAAAAAGCCAATCGGGTAGCCAAGAGGGTGCGGAAACATTGGCAAATGGCGTTTTATCGACCATATCTTTAATATACTGTGCATCGGCAGGGGTAGAAAGGCGCATACTACCATCAGCATTGGCTATGTAAGCTGTATTAAATATACCCCAGTCGCCATCTCCGGAGAACTGGCAGCCAAGTCTGCCCAACCCATATGCCAGCATTATAGCAGGTGCAGTAGCATCGCAGAGGTGTTTGAACGGTATTTTGTTTTTGCGGGCATAGAAGTAAAACGATAGTGTGGCAACGATAAGTCCACCAAGGAAAGTAAGTCCGCTGGAAGACGTAAGACTGCGAATAGGGTCTTGTATGAAGTCGTCCCAGGTTTCGAAGGCATTGAATATTTTAGCACCAGCTAAGCCAGCTACTGCGCCTATGACTATTATCTCAGTAATGCGTTCGTGGGGGTAAACTTTGATTTGTTTGGTAACAGGCTCGGGTAGTTGTTCTTTCTTTTTTTCGGCATACTTTAAGTATCCCATAATGGCAGCTACTAAAATGCCCGCTACCAAGTTGCCACTCGAAGAAAAGAGGTATCCCATAGGGTCGGGAGATACTGCTGCGAAGTTGCCAAAGATGCCACCTATCTTAAACCCAAGAAGAAAGCCGGTGATTATGGAACTCCAAAGCTCTAGTTGAGTCATTGGTTTGCCAAGTGTGATCGTTTGAAACTGAGGTTGTAGCAGTCCTTGTTGCGCTTTTCGTTTCAGCTCGCTACCGGTAGCCCATGCTGCTGCCAGAAACGACAGTGCCACTAAGAAACCAAATGTTTTGAACAGGCTAAGCCATTCGGGCATTTCTATGCCTGTGAGGGCATGGAGCAGGTATTGAAAGTCGGGATACATGGCTGTAAAAGTAAGTGAAAAAAGTAAGTGACATTAAGCGCGCGGAAAAGTAGGTGCAAAATGTTGTGTAATTAAAAGGATGTTTTTCGGGTTTTGCAGGGTAAACAGTGCGGATTTTTGGGTGTGAGTGGTAAGTGTTGGAGCGAAAATGGTAACATTTTTTTCATTGAACCTCATTTTCTTTTTGTTTTAACTATTTACTATTTACTTTAGTCCCTCGACTCTGAAAGATGAAAAAAGAAAAAGTATTGATAGTGGGTGCAGGCGGCCAGATAGGCGTAGAACTGGCACTGGCATTGCGCAACGTGTATGGCAATGATAATGTGATAGCGTCAGACATAAAGGAGGCGCATCCGATACTGAGGGACAGCGGGCCGTATGCGATGTTGAATGCTATGGATGCTACTGCAATGCTGGAGTTGATAAAAAAGGAAGGTATTACACAGGTATATTTATTGGCGGCAGTATTGTCTGCAACAGGCGAAAAGGATCCTAAGCGTGCATGGGATATAAATATGCAAAGTTTGCTGCAATTGCTAGACCTGTCAGTGCAAGAAAAGCTGACCAAAATATACTGGCCTAGCTCAATAGCTGTGTTTGGGTCTACAACGCCTCGTAATGGCACACCACAACAAACTATTGTGGAGCCCCGCACTGTTTACGGCGTGAGTAAGTATGCGGGAGAGTTGTGGTGTCAGTACTACAATCAACGTTGGGGGCTGGATGTACGTAGCTTGCGCTACCCAGGTCTTATTAGTTGGAAATCGGCACCAGGTGGTGGTACCACTGATTATGCAGTGGAGATATATCATGAAGCGCTTAAACATAAAAAATATACCTGTTTTCTGTCTGAGCATACTTATTTGCCCATGATGTATATGGATGATGCGATAAGAGGCACCATAGAATTAATGGAGGCACCACAGGAAATGATAAAATCACGCATGGCGTATAATTTGTCTGCTATGAGTTTTTCTCCGGCGGAGATTGCTGCTTCTATTCAAAAACACATCCCAGAGTTCACCATTGATTATGCTCCAGATTTCAGACAGCAGATAGCAGACGGATGGCCAGCTAGCATAGATGACAGCGTAGCTCGTGAACATTGGAACTGGAGGCATGAGTTTGACCTAGATAAGATGACTGCTGCTATGCTGCACAACCTAAGTAAATCCTGAGTAAATAATCTCAAAAGGTATAGTTATTAGTACTAGCCACCTATGGCCGCCATAGATTCGTGTGCTGAGTTTTTCTCGGCTTCGTGCCCGTCCTTGGCTCTGTGGTGAATAGCGTGGGTAATTTGTGTTATCACTTGTTGGTTCGTATTTCCGGATCTTATCAGGTCGCGGACGTTGAGTACACCACCATCGTAAAGGCAAGTTTTGAGCATGCCTTGCGGGGTAATCCGAATACGATTGCAGGTGCCGCAGAATGAACGGGTGTAGGCGGCTATGATGCCGATGTTGCCTTTATGGCCGGGTATCTGGTAGTTGTAGGAGGTGGAGTAGGGAGGGTCTGGCAGCTTATTGATGAGTGGGTATGACTGCTTGATGGTTTCAAGTATTTTTAGATAGTCCCATTTAAATGAGGTAATGGCATTGCCACTGCCATTGAAGGGCATTTCTTCTATAAAACGTACACTTACAGGCATGTCTTTCGTAAGTGCCACAAGCGGCAATATGTCTTGTGTGTTTTTTCCGTCCATCACTACCGCATTGAGCTTTACTGCTATTCCCTGACTGAGTAGTTCTTGCAATGTATTCATAACTGCAGGTAGTTCGTCGCGACGGGTAATAGCATAAAAACGTTCTCGGTCTAGGGTGTCAATGCTTAGATTCACAGATTTTACTCCATATTTTTTTAATTCGGGTATATGGGGGGCAGTGAGTACGCCGTTGGTTGTAAGTGTGAGTTCGTTGAGGTTGCTGAGTTTGGAGAGCGCAGCAATAAAAGTCATGATATCTTTTCTTACAAAAGGTTCGCCACCGGTGATGCGTATTTTGCTGATTCCACTATCTATCAAGAGGGTAGTGATACGTAGCATTTCTTCGTAGCTCATCAGGTCGGTGCGCGAAAGCCAATCTATGCCATGTTCAGGCATGCAGTAAAAGCAACGGAGGTTGCACCTGTCTGTGACTGCTAGACGCAGGTAATTAATTTTTCTGCCGTGATTATCTATCAGCACTTATTGTAGATTTTATTGAGCGCACATTTTGTCGCGGTTTTTTTGAAAAAGGTTTAATTAGTAGGATGCAGTTTTGGTAAAAGACATCAGACCATCGAAGATAAGCTGAAAACAATAAACGGAACTTGCACGGCCGTATTACAGCAGAATATTGTCTATTAGCCTTATGTCGCCTATGCGAGCTGCTATTAGTGCTACAGTAGGTGTGTCAGGTGTGTATTGTTGCAGCAGCGTAAGGTCATTGGCATTGGCCAATGCAACATATTCTGTCACAAAACCTTTTGCTGTTAATAGCTCTTCACATTCTTTTTTTACAATGTCAAAGTTGCCGTTGTCTTGTTTGGCCTGTATGGATACTAGGCACTGATAAATAATACCCGCAAGCGCCCGCTGGGGCGTGGTGAGTCTACGATTGCGGGAGCTCATTGCCAGTCCATCGGCCTCACGAGTGGTGGGGCAGATAGTTACAACAGGCGAGGAGTTGCCTAGTTGATGCACCAGTTCTTTGATTACCATACATTGCTGGTAATCTTTCTGCCCAAGGTATAAAGTGTGAGGCTTTACTATGTCGAGCAGTCTAGCAACTACCTGACCCACTCCCTTAAAGTGACCAGGACGAGTAGCGCCCTCTAGTACTGTTTCCAAGTATCCGAAGTCGAAAGTGGTGGCTAGGTCGCTGCCGCCTGGGTAAACTTCGGCTGCGGATGGAAGGAATAACACATCACAACCTGCTCTAAGGAGTAATTCGATATCTTTTTCGGTAGAAACCGGATATTTTTCCAGATCTTTTTTGTCATTAAATTGGGTAGGATTTAGGAAGATACTACATACAGAAAGCATATTGTCGGCTACGCATTTATTGACCAACGATATGTGCCCACTGTGCAATGCACCCATCGTAGGTATAAATCCTATTCTCTTGCCGGCTGCCTTTTGCTGTGCGATAAAATTTTGTATGTCTTTGGTCTGTTTAAGGATGACCATATAACTATTTTAGGTTTGCAGCGTGCAAAGTACGGTTGGAATTCAATATTTTCGTAATTTTGCAGACTGTTTTTATTATTTCTTACCAAATAATCAATTTCTTAGCATGTCTGCAGACACAAAGAAACGTGTTTTAATTATTGCCAACGAGCTTTCTCCCTACACTGAGTTTACTGATTTTGCACAGATACTTAACAATCTGGCTATCAAGACTTTTGACTCAGGTTTGGAAATTCGGGTTATAATGCCTCGTTTCGGGGTTATCAACGAACGTCGCCATCGCCTACATGAGGTTGTGCGCCTTTCAGGTATCAACATTATTGTAGACAAAGATGACTATCCGCTTATTATCAAGGTAGCGTCTCTCCCCAATGCTCGCCTTCAGGTGTACTTCATGGACAATGAAGACTACTTTAAGCGTAAGTCAGTGTTTCGCGACGATCAGGACAACTTCTTTGACGACAATGGCGAACGTATGATTTTCTTCTGTAAAAGTGCGCTGGAGACCGTTAAAAAATTTGGATGGCCACCACACGTTATTCATTGCCATGGCTGGATGACATCGCTCGTTCCACTTTATCTGAAGACAACTTACAAAAAGGAGCCGGTTTTCGGATATTCGAAAGTGATATACACTGCGCAGGCAGACCAGTTTAAAGAGAAGTTGAACCCCAACTTCATGAAAAAAGCTATTATCAGTACAGATATAAAGGATAAGGACATGGAGCCTTTTAAAGATTGCGATAATGTGGCCCTAACAATTGGTGCTGGTAAAAGTGCTGATGTGATTGTGTATGGATCTGAGATGGTAGATAAGAAAGTAACCGATGAGCTGAAACCTACTAAGTATAAAAAAGTACTACAATACGAAGAAAGCTGGAAAGAAGATGTAACACCGCTACTGGATCTGTATAAAAGCTTAACAGAGTCTTAGAATTTCTTTTACCACCTTAGCTTACTAAAATATTTTATCCTTTGAAGTATCGTTTCCGCTTACCGGTAATACTGGCTACTGCCGTTGTTGCTTTGCTTTCGCAAACCGGTTGCAAAGAGAATACACTGATTAATTCGCAAGTATCGCCGTCCGACAACAAGTTGGGTGTGTATGATACATCGCTCAGCTGTATCACCCATACCTATTACGACGATACAGCAATCACTAGTGTGCACGTTTCTGGCTTGGCAACTTATCAGGGGGTAGGGAGTATGGAAGATCCTTTTTTTGGAACCATGAATGCGGCAACACACTTTCAGGTGGTACCTGTAAATGCAAGCATAGCAGTTTTTACAGATAAGACTATTGATTCGGCCGTGTTGGTGTTGCCCTACAGTGGTTTTACGTACGGCGATACTGCCGACCAAAATGCTTCGATTTCATATCAAGCGTTTTTTATGAATGAGTTGCTTGCTGCAAATTCTGTCATTTATTCTTACGAAACGAAGCAGATTGATGCTGTACGACCATTGAGCGAGCCTATCTCTGTGAACATATACAAGTTGAAAGACTCGCTACAGGTGGCTGGTAAAAAATATCAACCTGGTGTACGTATGAAGCTAAATCTGCCGGTATTACTGAGTAGGTTACAGCCTGCACTTACAGCGGCTACCAATGCTCCTGCCACCGCCAACACAGCATTTCAGGAGGTTTTTAAAGGTGTGTGTGTGAAAGTAGCGGACACCCGCCAAGTAACAAGTGCGCTTCCCTACTTCAGGATGGATGGCAACTCAGACTACTCTAGTGCGGGCATAATAGTCTATTCTCACTCCAATACCGGGGCAGCAGACACATTAACTCAACGTTATTTTTTTAATGGTGAGAATTGTGGGTTTTACAATAAAGTATCACGCTCCTATGGCAGGTATCCAGTAAGTAATTTGTATAATTCCACTCAGGTAAATGATAGTATAATAGGGTTGCAAAACCAGCCAGGGGCTTATATAGACGTAGTGATACCTGGTATTAGTAGTTTGCCGTCAGGAGTCATTAATAAAGCAGAATTGCAGTTGACGCTGCTACCCGCATACACTAACAAATTTGAGTCGCCTGAGCGTATATTTCCCCGAATAGTGAGTAATGGCAGGTATCCTGACGGAACATCAGCGGGTGGTAGATACAATGTAGCAGATGCTTATCCGCTTACTAGTCTTACCCCATTTGCAATATTGGGTGGTACTCAGCGGGAGGTGGTGCGTAGTGGTGTGACTGTAAATACGTATAATATAGGTATACCCAGAGAGGTAATGAGGTCTAGAGCTAGTGGGAATGATACCATTCACCTGAACCTGAGAAATGTAATATCTGGTACTCAAGACTTTATAGGAGCATACCGTATGATAGCTGCGGGGGGTAACCATCCTAACCCACTATACCGAGCTAAACTTTTTGTTGTATATTCAAGCCTCAAATAAACTAAACTATGTGTGGTATAGTAGGTTACATAGGCACTAGAGATGCCTTTCCAATCATCATTAAAGGGCTAAAACGTCTTGAATACAGAGGATATGATAGTGCTGGTATAGCATTGCTGAATGGCGATATGACTGTTTTTAAAAAAGCAGGCAAAGTAAGTGAGCTGGAGAAAATTGTTATTCCAGGAGAAACTATTGCTAATATAGGTATAGGTCATACCAGATGGGCGACCCATGGCGAACCTAATGACAGAAATGCTCATCCTCATCTATCTCAGTCAGGCAATTTGGCTATTATTCACAACGGCATCATTGAGAACTATTCATCTATAAAAGAAGAACTCTCTAAAAGAGGCTATGTTTTTCACTCAGACACCGATACTGAAGTGTTGGTGAATCTGATAGAAGAAGTACAAAAGACAGAAAAAACCACACTGGACAATGCAGTGCGTATAGCGCTAAATGAAGTAGTGGGTGCTTATGCAATAGTGGTGCTCAATAAAAACAATCCTGACCAGCTGGTAGCTGCCCGTAAGGGTAGCCCAATGGTGATAGGTATAGGTGAAGATGATTTCTTTATTGCATCTGATGCATCGCCAATCATAGAGTACACTAAAAATGTGGTGTATCTGGACGATCAAGAGTATGCTGTTATAAACAGAAACGGTACTTACTCTATACGTACTTTGGGCAATGTAGAAAAGTCGCATGCGATACAAAAGCTCGAATTTTCGCTGGAGGCTATAGAGAAAGGGGGTTTTGAGCACTTTATGCTCAAAGAAATATATGAGCAACCTAAGGCAATAGAAGATGCACTGCGCGGCAGAATGAATGCCAGCCAGGGATGGATAAAGTTGGGAGGGCTCAATGAGTTCATTAACCGAATTGACAATGCTGGCAGATTTATAGTAACAGCCTGTGGTACCTCGTGGCACTCTGGCCTAATAGGCGAATACCTGATAGAAGATCTGGCACGTGTGCCAGTGGAAGTGGAATATGCGTCAGAGTTTCGTTATCGCAACCCCATCATCAACGAAAAAGATGTGGTAATAGCCATATCACAATCGGGTGAAACTGCCGATACACTTGCGGCTATAGAGCTAGCTAAGGAGCGTCAAGCATTGGTGTATGGTATCTGTAACGTTATAGGATCTTCTATTGCTCGTACTTCTCATGCTGGTTCTTATACCCATGCAGGACCGGAAATAGGAGTAGCCTCTACCAAGGCTTTTTCAACACAGATTTCGTTGCTGACACTGATAGCGCTGCAACTGGCACAAGTGAAAGGCACGATAGCTACCTCTAAGCTTCGAGAGATACTGTACGAACTGGAGAACATACCCCGTAAAATAGAAGAGACTCTGTTACTTGATGCGCAGATAAAAGAAATAGCGGCTATCTATAAAGATGCGACTAACTTTTTGTACCTGGGCAGGGGATATAACTTTCCGGTGGCACTGGAAGGTGCACTGAAGTTGAAAGAAATATCATACATTCATGCTGAAGGATATCCTGCTGCTGAAATGAAGCACGGACCGATAGCTCTGATAGATGAAAATATGCCAGTGGTATTCTTAGCTACTAACCAAAGTGCATACGAAAAAATTGTATCTAATGTGCAGGAAGTGAAGGCGCGTAAGGGTAAAATAATAGCAGTGATACACAAAAGTGACACACAGATACGAGAACTGGCTGACCATATAATAGAAGTACCAGAAACTGAGGAAATATTGTCGCCACTTATAACGATAGTGCCGCTACAGTTGCTGGCATATCACATAGCCATATTGCGTGGATGCAATGTAGACCAGCCCCGCAACTTGGCGAAGTCGGTAACGGTGGAATAAGGATGGATGAACTACTATTTTTTTTAATAAAACCGCAGCTTTTAACTGCGGTTTTATTGTGTTAGTAATTGTTTCGGCTGTTCGTTTTTTTAAGTTTTTGAAGCTCCTTTGAATATACAGTGGTCATAAATTGAGTTTTGTTATTTTCTTAGAATCACTTGTGGTTTATCTATAAATTCAGCTATGTTTTTATTCGATTGTGGTTTTAGTTGAAAATTCAGGTGGGGTTTATTGCTTTTTTAACGTTTTTAGGGGGTAGGTAACGATAATTAATGCTGTGATAATGAGCACCGTGGTAAAAAAGGAGTAGTATGTTCTATCTTTGGGCTAATTAGGTAAGGGGATTTTACAGAAAATGTTGATTTTAGTCTGTTCTGTGTTAAATTTCTAATATATTTGTCAGTTAAGTATATAAATTTTATTTTTATCAACTGGGGGATTTGAATGTTATTTTATTTTGTTAAATTTGCCTCCAAAGATTGAAATTAAAATACTGTAAAAACCAATTTGAGTAGTAAGGAGTAGATAGTTAAACAATAAAATAGGGTAAATTGACCGCAAAAAGCAACACATTGTGCTTGTTTTTTGCGTATATGAGTTATTTAAAAATAGTAAAGCTGTAAACTAAGTCCTTGAAAAGCAAAAAATTTAAAAATTATCTGTTTATGAGAAAAGTCTATTTGGCATTTTTATTTCTGTTTACAGGCATGTTATTAACTGTTGCAGGTTATGCGCAGATATCAGTAACAGCCTCGGCAGGAACACCCGGGCCCACGACCTACACCACCTTGAAAGGAGCCTTTGATGCCATAAATGCTGGTACGCATCAGGGGGTTATTAACATCTCGGTAACTGCAAGTACTACGGAAACAGTACAGGCCTCGCTGAATAGCAGTTTGACAGGCGCTGCAAACTATTCATCAATACTAATTAAACCAGCAACTGGGGTAACAGCGTCCATATCAGGTAGTATAGCTGCTGGTTCAGGGTTAGTAAAACTCATGGGTTCGGATAATGTGACTTTTGATGGTTCGAATACTATAGGTGGGACTACAAGAGATCTTACGTTTAGTAACACTAACAACGTAGCCAGTGCAGTAGTTTTTTGGATTGGCTCTGCCAGTGCAGCAAATGGTGCTACCAATAACGTTATAAAGAACTGCGTTATAACTGGCGCATCTGCAACGGTTTCTACAGCATGTATTTTGGCAGGCGATGGTACTACGTTTGGTGCTGCTGCTGCTGCTGCCAACTCTAATAATACAATTCAAAATAACCTACTCAGCAATAACCAACAGGGAACTTTCATTTCTGGTGTGGCAGGTGCACCACATGACCAGAACTGGGTTATTAAAGAAAATACTGTCAATTCAATAGGTGTGAGAGGTTTATTGATACAAGGTGCGAGTAACCTTGAAATCAGTGATAACGATATATCAGGTGTATCTGGCCCTTTTGGAACTAATGTGACTGGAGTGTTAGCTGGTGGCACCTTGATCGGAGGTAATATATTCAATAACAGAATAAATAACATCAACAATACAGGTATTGGTTTTGGTTGTTCTGGTATT